>JASFUG010000196.1:0-6220 GCA_050050395.1 Nitrospirota bacterium | reverse complement strand
GGCGATGTCGACGTTGACCGTGCGGGCCGCGCCAGCCAGGGCGGCGACCACACCGAACGCGCAGGTATAGGAGAAGAGGTTGAGCACCGGGCCGCTGACCGCGAGCTCTGCTACCCACCGCCGCGCCGCGCGGCTGTCGAGAAAGAGGCCGGTATTCCGGCCCCGGCACAGCTCCACACGAAATCGCGCGCGCGCCTCCCGCACGTCCACCACGCCGTCACTGGCCGGGCCACGCACGGCGACCGCGCCATCGTGGCTCGCGAATCGCTCCACGAGGAACAGGGTGCCGCCGGCGGGCAGCAGCTCGGCGACGCCGTCGAGCACGGGCTCACGGTCGGTCACAGTGAGGGGCTCGAACATCTCCAGCCGCAGGTGCGGCCCGTAGCGATCGAGGCGCACACCCGGCGCCCCCTCGTTGTCCCCGTGGAAGAGCCGCTCCGCCCCCTCGGGCGGTAGTCGTACACGGTGCGCGGCCGCAGCCTCGATCATCCGCAGGAGCGCGTCGACACCCACAGGCGGTGGCTCACGTTCGACGATCACCGGCGGCAACACAGCGCCCCCCCCACCCGCGCGCGATCGCTGACTGAATCGACCACCCCGAACAGTGTCACCGGTACCGGCCGCGAACTGCTGGCAGGGTCCGGGAGAAGCGCGGCGTCGACGTTCGTTTCAGCGCGCTACTCCGGATCGTCTCTGCCGCAGGCCGGGGCGGTCCCAAAAAGGGGGGGGCGGCCATGGCCGCCCCGTCCACTTCAGCGGAGGCCAGAGGCCAATCGCTGACAGCTAACTACTCACCGCTCTACGACACCCGCCCCATCACCTCGAAGCTCTTGATGAACGGCGGCGCCATGCGTGGATCCTTGATCATCGCACCGTAGTCCCCGACCTCGAACTTGAGCTTCCGCGTGGTGTAGGCCATGCCGAGACCGGCCATGCCCGGTGGCTTCTCGCACCACTTCTCCCAGTTCTTCTTCTTGGCACGCAGGTCCCAGTTGAGCTCGTCACCGTCACGGATCGGGCCGGCGTACACCACCTTGCCGTTCTCGACCACGAGCTCGCCCGCGGGTTCGATCTCATCATCGAACCCGTAAGCAATCGTCGAGTTGAACCCGATCTTGCTCAGGGCCTCGGTCAATGCGGGCTCCTTATTCCACTCCTCACCAAACGCCTTCATCCAATCCGGGGAAAACAAATCGGCCATCGCGGCAACCTCCCTCGAAAAAGCTGTGAGAACGACTCAACGTAGTTTCCCAGCGACCCTGCACGCGGTCAAGTGGACCGCGCCCTTCACAGACGATCCGCACCATTGCCGGGGAGTCATCGCAAACAATACAGGTTAGACTTGGCGACATGGGAAACGCCATGGTCCGATCGTGGGTCGTCGTCATGATGCTCGTTGGCGTTCTGGGGCCCGGTCGCGCCACGGGTCAGGAACCAGCGGCCACCCAGCCGCGCTCCGTGCTCCACTTGCCGCTGGCCGCCGCGATCGACCCGGTGGCGAGCCTCCGGATCCGGGAAGCCATCGACGAGGCCGGGCGGCGCGGCAATGCGGCCGTGGTGGTCGAGATGGACACCCCCGGCGGCTTGCTCACGTCGACCCGTGAGATCGTCCAGGCGATCTTCGCCAGCCCGGTGCCGGTGATCGTCTACGTGGGGCCCAGTGGTGCCCGGGCAGGCTCCGCCGGTGTCTTCCTCACTCTCGCGTCACACGTGGCGGCAATGGCCCCCGGCACCAACATCGGCGCCGCCCATCCGGTCGCCATCTCGTCACCGGGCGGCGGCGGAGGCATGGGTGAGACGATGGAGGCGAAGGTCACCAACGACGCGGCCGCCTTCGCCCGCTCGATCGCCGAGCGGCGCGGCCGCAACGCGACGTGGGCCGAGGGCGCCGTGCGTGAATCGCTGTCCGCCACCGAGAACGAGGCCTTGAAGGAGGGCGTGATCGACCTGATCGCCGCTGACCTGCCGGCGTTGCTCGACGCTTGCGACGGTCGCACGGTGGATCTTCCGTCCGGCCCCACGGTCCTGCACACCAAGGGCGCAACGGTGATTCCCCAGGCGGTCCCCTTCAAGTACCGGTTCCTCGGCTGGCTCGCCAATCCCAACACCGCCTACCTGCTGATGCTCCTGGGGGTGTACGGTCTGATCTTCGAGCTCTCCAACCCCGGCGCAATCTTCCCCGGCGTGGCCGGCGCCATCTCCCTCGTGCTGGCCGCCTTCGCCCTCGGCATGTTGCCGTTCAACGCCGCGGGCATCGCCCTGATCGTGCTCGCCATCGCCCTGTTCATCATCGACCTGTTCGTGCCCACCCACGGCATCCTCACCACCGGTGGTGTGGTGGCGTTCACCATCGGCTCGATCATGCTGTTCGACGTGCCGGAGGCGATGAACTTCGGCATCTCCTGGCAGGTCCTGATTCCCGCCACCGCGGCGACCGCCGCGTTCTTCATCTTCGCGGTGGGACTGGGGCTGAAGGCGCAGCGACGCCACGCCATCACCGGCCAGGGTGGGCTGGTAGGTGAGGTCGGGCGGGCACGCACCGAGCTCACCCCCGCAGGCAAGGTCTTCCTGCACGGAGAGATCTGGAACGCGCGGGCCGCCGCGCATATCGCCGTCGGCGAGCCGGTGCGGGTGGTGGCCGTCCGTGGTATGGAGCTCGATGTAGAACCCGTCGCCCCTGAAAGGAGTGGCCCCCATGATTCCTGAGATCGAGCTGGTCCCCTACGTCCTGTTATTCGGTGTCCTGCTCGCCATCCTCGCCTCGGCGATCAAAATCCTGCGGGAGTACGAGCGCGGCGTGGTGTTCCGCCTCGGCCGCCTGCTGCGCGCCAAGGGACCCGGGCTGATCATACTCATCCCGGTGATCGACAAGATGGTGAAGGTCTCTCTGCGCACCATCGCCATGGACGTGCCGCCACAGGACGTGATCACCCGCGACAACGTCTCGGTGAAGGTCAACGCGGTGCTCTACTTCCGGGTGATGGACCCGGAGAAGGCGATCATCGAGGTGGAGGACTTCCTCTACGCCACCAGCCAGCTCGCCCAGACCACCCTGCGCTCGGTGCTCGGCGAGGTGGAGCTCGACGACCTCCTGTCGGCGCGTGAACAGATCAACGAGAAGCTCCAGACGATCCTCGACCAGCAGTCCGACGCGTGGGGCATCAAGGTCTCCCTGGTGGAGATCAAGCACGTCGACCTCCCGCAGGAGATGCAGCGGGCCATCGCCAAGCAGGCGGAGGCCGAGCGTGAGCGGCGCGCCAAGGTGATCAACGCCGAGGGTGAGTTCCAGGCCGCGACCCGCCTGGCCGAGGCCGCCGAGATCATCATGAAGGAGCCGGCGGCATTGCAGCTCCGCTACCTCCAGACCCTGATCGACATCACCGGCGAGCGCACCTCCCTGGTTCTTCCCATCCCGCTCGACCTCCTCGGGAAATTCGGCGGCGGCGGTGACGCCGGCCAGCCCGAGGCCAAGTAGACCCTCCCCATAACCCCGCACAAAGTGGATTTTCCGGCCTGAGGCCGGAAAATCCTCTAGGGGTTCATGAAGTGGCCCATATACCCGCCGTCCGTGAACGCACGGTGGCGCTCCAGGTAGGCGAGACGCGCCTCGGCCACATACTTGGCCATGGTCTCATAGATCTCCGGCAGCAAGGCCTGGCGGCCGTCTACCTTGGCGCGCTCGGGCGCCGCGTGGACGTCGGTCTCCAGACCGTCGTAGCCGGCTGCGACCGCCGCCATCATGGCATCCACGACCAGCTCGCGCTGGCCCACGGAGTGGGAGCAATCGAAGATGACCGGCTGTCGGGTGAGGCCGCGCAGCACGGGGCCCCATTCCAACGCCGCGGCGTTGCGCAGGTGTTTGGGATTCGTCGTCTGGGTGCCGCGCACCACCAGCACCACCTTGGGATTGCCCCCGGCGACGATGCGCTCCGCATAGTTGAGGAACTCGTCGATGGTGTTGCCGCGACCGTTCTTGAGATAGATGGTGAAATCGGTCTTGGCGAGGGCGTCGAACAGGCGCGCAAACTCGGCGGAACGGGTCCCGACCTGGAGGATGTCGAAGGTGCCGTCGCGCTGGTACTTGTCGATGTCGGCGATCGACATGATCTCGTTCGCCACGGCGCAGTCGTACTTCTCCTTCATCGCCCGAATCCACGGCATTCCTTCGTCGCGAATACCCTCCCACGAGTAGACCGAGGTGCGGTTCTTGTCGACGAAGCCGCGGAACGCCACGTGCATGTTGGCCTCGGCCGGAAACTTCACCCCCATGATCGCGTCGATGATCTCGTGGTAGAGGTTCTCCTCCTCCACCGCGCAGGGCCCGACCGTCCACAGGAAGTGGCCGGCGCCGATGCGCGAGTTGCCGTGGACATGGATCTCCAGGGGCGCGGGATTGAACTTGCGGCTGATCAGCTTGTACGACGGCAAGAGCCGTGCGACCCGCGCCACGAATGGTAGGTTCTCTACCCGGTCGAGGGGGATGCGGTGGGTCTCCTTCGCCTTGATCTCGATCTTCGCCAGGCCGGTGGAGCCGCGGTCCAGGTTCATCGAGTCGATGTGGACCCCGCACTCCTTGGCCACCGCCTCGATCTGGTCGTACACCTCGCCGGTGCGACTGAAGTCGAAGTTGTCTTCCAGATAGATTTCCATCGCTCACTCCAACGCCGAGAGACCCCACCCTCCGCAAGGGGGCGCGCATGGTAACAAAAGGGTTGTTCCCCTCACAGGTCGGCGGCCACCCCGACCGTCGGCGGCGCAACGCATGCGGAGCAGCGCGAAAACCCGGTCGCGGCACGCCGTGGCGCCCAGGTGGGATGTCCTCTTTCGCCCGCCGGATACTGCCCGGCCGAGCCGCTGCCCACCGGCCGCGGCGATACGCCGCCGGCGCGTCACTCCACCATGCGCAACACCACACACACGGTATTGAACCGCGACGACTCCGGCACCACCAGCAACACAGTCTGACCCGGCCCGATCGTGCCGGTGCGGATCGCCTCCTCCAGGGCGATCCAGATCGACGCCGTCCCGACGTTGCCCACCCGGGTGAGGTTGGTGAACCACCGCTCCCGCGGTAGCTCCAGGCCGACCGCCGCCAGGTGCGCAATGGTCCCGTCGATGAAGTACTCGCTGGAGAGATGCGGAATCACCACGTCCACCTCGGCTGGATCGAGGCCGGCGCTCGCGAAGCAGTGACGGACGCAGTCGATGGTCACCGGGACGATGTGCTGGTTGAGCAGGTCGATGTCCTGGCGCAGGTTGAGGCCCCCGGAGATCGCCGCGTCCACGACGTTGTCAGACCACTCGACACCGCCGGTCATGCACGGGGGCAGCTCTCCGGCGCGTGATTCCATCTCCACGTGCACCACCTCCAGCGCGCCCGGCCGCGGCGCCGTGCCGAGGACCACGGCACCGGCACCGTCCGACAACATCCAGCGCAGGAAGTCCTCGTCGAACGCCAGGGGCCGCTGCCGTGCCGCCAACACCGCATCGATCTCTTCCGGGCTCACCTCCCGCCCGAGCTGCCCGCACACCTCGGCCAGGAACGCCTTGAAGCGCGGGCCGAACTCGTAGTGCTCACGACGCAGCCCCTGAGAGGCGCGCTCGCTCGCGATGACCAGGGCGTTGGGGTAGCGCCCGCACCCGACCTGGAGGTAGCCCCAGTCGAAGGCACCGGCAGACGAGCTGCACACCCCATGGACCGTGCCGATCGCGGTGCGCGGAATCCCCAGCTCGCCTTGGACCATGGCCGCGTGGGGCGGCAGCACCTGGTCCGGAGTGGTCGTGGCACAGCACAGGAAGGCGACCTGGTCCAGGGTGAGACCCGCCTTCGTCACCGCCTCGCGTCCACACGCCGCCGCGAGGCTCGCGCCGGTGTAGCTCCACTCCCGGCTCTCGGAGTCGAAGCAGTAGTGGCGGGACTTGATCCGGTTGCTGCGCAGGACGATCGCCCGGGCCCGGGAGCGCTGCTCTCCGATCCGGCCCATGACCTCCTCGATCCGGTCGTTAGTGATCCGGGGTCCGGGCAGGAGGGCCGCGATCGACTGGATGTAGACAGGCTGGATCACGGAGGCGGATTGCGGGCGTCGGATACCTAACGGGATAGCTTATAATCCCCTGAGTACTCAGGATTTTTACACTACCGACCGGCTGCCTGAATATCAATTTGAGACAGTTGGTCTGACATCGATTCCCCGCCACGAACGAGAGCCGTAGCAGGCTT
>JASFUG010000195.1:0-6236 GCA_050050395.1 Nitrospirota bacterium | reverse complement strand
TCCATCAGACCGTATGGAGCGTCCCGCTCCATACGGTCTACGGTCCGATCCACACCGTCAGTAGGGCGCCTAACCCTTCGCGCTTGCCCCGCGCAGTCGGGCCGAATCGCGGCCCTACTTGCGCAGCTCGCGGCCCAGGCGCTGCTCCACGCTGGCGATCTTGCCGGCGAGGCGGCCGGACTTGCCCTCCCGGGCGTCGATCTTGATGGAGCAGCTGATACGCGGGCAGTCGGCACGCATGCGCTCGTAGCACTGCTGGACCACGGCCATCACCTCGTCCCACTCGCCCTCCAGGATCGTACCCATGGGGGTGAGCTGATAGGGCAGGCCGCTTCCGTCGATGATATCGAGGGAGCGGGCGACGTACTGCGACACCGACTCCCCCTTACCCAGGGGGCTCATGGAGAATTCGAGAAGGATCATGGTTACCTCCTAGATTTTCTCACCCCGGTGAGAAAATCTAGTGCGCCTCATCCCAGTTGTCACCGACGCCGGTGTCGACCACCAGGGGCACCTTCAGGCTCGCTGCGGCGCCCATCTCGCGGGGGACCATCTCCCGCACCGCGTCGGCCTCCGCGTCGGGAACCTCCAGCACCAGCTCGTCGTGGACCTGGAGCACCAGGCGGCTGGCGAGTCCCTCCCGGCGCAGGGCGTCGTCCACCCGCAGCATCGCCACCTTGATGATGTCCGCGGCCGAGCCCTGGAGCGGCGTGTTGATCGCCATGCGCTCGCCGTTGGCGCGCACCACCCGGTTGTCGCTGTTCACCTCCGGCAGGGGGCGGCGGCGGCCAAGGAGGGTGGTGACGTAGCCGGTCTCCCGCGCCTCCCGCACCGAGCCATCGAGGTAGGCCCGGACCTTCGGGTAGCGGGCGAAGTAGTGCTCGATGAACCGCTTCGCCTCGGCCAGAGGCACGTCGATCTGCTGGGCCAGACGGAAGGCACCCATGCCGTAGAGGATGCCGAAGTTGATGGTCTTGGAGTCGCGGCGCATGGCGTCGGTGACCTGCTCCTCCTCCAGGCCGAAGATCTGCGCGGCGGTGGCGCGGTGGATGTCCGCCCCGTCGACGAACGCCTGGATCAGCTTCTCGTCGCCCGAGAAGTGGGCCAGGAGCCGCAGCTCGATCTGCGAGTAGTCGGCAGACAGCAGGCGGTAGCCGTCCGGGGCGACGAAGGCCCGGCGGATCGTACGTCCCCGCTCGGTACGGATCGGGATGTTCTGCAGGTTGGGGTGCGACGAGGAGAGGCGGCCGGTGGCGGCGACGGTCTGATGGAAACGCGAGTGGATGCGGCCATCCGCGGCGATCAGGGTCGGCAGGACCGTGACGTAGGTGTTGAGCAGCTTGGTGATCGAGCGGTAGTCGAGGATCTTGGCGGGCAGGGGGTGGCGCCGGCCCAGCTCCTCCAGCACCGAGACGTCGGTGGAGGGGCCGGTCTTGGTGCGCTTGATCACCGGCAGGTCGAGGCCGTCGTACAGGACCGTGGCGAGCTGCTTGGGGGAGTTGATGTTGAACTGCTCCCCGGCGAGGTCGTAGATCTCCTCCTCCAGGGCGGCCAGCCCCTCCTCCATCTCCGCGGTCAGCCCGTCCAGCGCGGGGCGGTCCACGGCGATCCCCGCCACCTCCATGGCGCACAACACCTCCTGCAAGGGCCCCTCCACTTCACCATAGAGGCCGTCCAGACCGGTGGCCGCCAGCTCGTTCTCCAGATGCGGCGCCAGCGCCGCGAGGGCCAGGCCGCGCTCCCGCAGGAAGGCGGCGCGCTCCCCCTCCGGCAGCTCGGCGAGAACACGGCGCGCCTTGCCCTTGCCGAGCCCCGCCTCCTCCGACGGGATGGCGCGCTGGAGCCATGCGGCGGCGAGGTCGGCGAGCTCGGCGGGATCACGGCTGGCATCCAGGAGGTAGGAGGCGAGGGCGGTGTCGAAGCGCGGCACCCGCACGGCGATCTCGTGCTCCGCCAGGTAGCGCAGCTGCGGCTTGAGGCCGTGTCCCAGCCACCGGCCGGCGTGGGCGCCGAGCCAGGGCGCGAGCACGGCCAGCCATGGCCCAGGATCTTCGACCAAGGCGTAGGCCGTCTCCTCCGTGTTGCCCACCTGGATCGCCCGCAGCTCGGCGGGGCCCGGCGGCTCCTCCTCGAGCCACAGGTGGAGGGCAACCTCGCCGGTGAGCCAATTTGCCAGATCTCCCGGTGAGGCGAAGCGCGCGGCGCCGGGGGGTGGCTCCGTTGCTTCGGCGGCGGGATCGTCGTCGAGCCCCAGCTCTCGCGGGAGACTGGTGAACTCCAGCTCCGCGAACAGGGCGCGCAGGGCGTCGCGGTCCATGGGCCGCTGGGTGAGGTCGACGCCGCTCAGGTCGACGTCGGTACGGATGGTGGCCAGCTCCTTGGAGAGGCGCGCCTGATCGGCCCCGGCGATCAGGGCCTCGCGGCGCTTCTTCGCCTTGATCTCGGGCGCCGCGGCCAGGACCCCCTCCAGATCGCCGTAGGCCTGGAGTAGCTCCGCCGCGCCCTTCGGGCCGACGCCCGGCACCCCGGGGATGTTGTCCGAGGTGTCGCCGATGAGAGCGAGGCAATCCGGGACCAGGCGCGGACCGATGCCGAACTTCTTCTCCACCGCCGCCGTGTTGACCACCTCGTCCTTCAGGGAGTCCCACATGGAGATGCCACCGTCGATGAGCTGCATCAGGTCCTTGTCGCGGGTGACCAGCACCGCCGTGTCGCCGGCGGCCACGGTGTGCAGCGCCAGGGTGCCGAGGACGTCGTCGGCCTCCACCCCCTCCACGATCGCCGTGGGGATGCCCATCGCCTCCACCAGGCGATGGATGTACGGGATCTGCACCCGCAGGTCGTCGGGCATCGGCGGCCGGTGGCCCTTGTAGTCCGCATAGAGGTCGTTGCGGAACGTCGGCCCCTTGGCGTCGAAGGCGATCACCGTCCGGTCCGGCCGCCGCTCCTTGAGCAGCTTGAGGAGCATGCGCGCGAAGATCAGGGTGGCGTTGGTCGGCAGTCCGGTGGAGGTGGACAGCTCCCGCATCGCGTAGAAGGCGCGGTACAGGTAGTAGGCACCGTCGATGAGGTAGACCTCAGCCATCCCCGCCCTCCGCTCCGGGCACCAGAAAGGGGAGGATCGCCTCCCACACCGCGTCCAGCCCCTCCCGCTTGATGGAAGAGACCGGCAGCAGCATGGCGTCGGGCACCTCGGCCAGGGCGAGGTCGTCGGCGATCTGCCGTAGGTGGGCCGGCCGGCGGCTCGGTTTCACCTTGTCCGCCTTGGCGGCCACCACCCAGTGGCGGCAACGGTACTCCACCAGCCAGTCGCGGAGCTGGCGGTCCTCGCGGCTCGGCGGGTGGCGCAGGTCGACGATCTGCACAACGCCGACCAGGGTGCGGCTGCGCTCCAGATAGGTACGCACCATCGGCCCCCAGCGCCGCTTCACCTCCAGGGGGACCTGGGCGAAGCCATAGCCGGGGAGGTCGACGAAGTGGAAGGCGTCGTTGATCCGGAAGAAGTTGATACGCTGCGTACGGCCGGGGGTACGCGAGGTGTGGGCCAGGCGCCTGCGGCCCAGGAGGGCGTTGATCAGGGAGGACTTGCCGACATTCGAGCGTCCGGCGAACGCCACCTGCGGCAGTCCGTCTGCGGGGTAGTCGGCGGGGCGGTCGGCGCTCGTGGCCAGCACGGCGGCGCGCACGATCACCCGGCCGCCCCGGCCGCCGCCCTCGCCTGTGGACCGCCGTGGGTCCGGTGGATCTCGACATTGTCGATCAGGCGCACGCCCCCGACCCGGACCGCCGCCAGCAACACCATCGTGCGCACCACCTTGGGGAGCGGCGCCAGGGTGTCGGGATGGGCCACGAGCAGGTACTCGACCTCCAGCCCATGGTCCTTCTCCAGCTTCATCCTGCCGGCTTCGATGATGGAGGCCGTGGGGGCGCCCTTGTCCGCGGCCAGGAGCTCATCACGCAGGCGGCCGAGGACCTCGTACAGTCCGGCGGCCCGGGTGCGGCCGTCCGGGTCGAGGCGCTGGTTGCGCGAGCTCATCGCCAGGCCGTCGGGCTCGCGCACCGTCGGCATACAGACGACCTCCACCGGTAGGTTGAGGTCGGCGACCATGCGCCGCACCACCAGGCTCTGCTGGTAGTCCTTGAGCCCGAAGTAAGCGGTGTGTGGCTGGACGATGTTGAGCAGCTTGGCGACCACCGTCGCGACGCCGGTGAAATGGCCCGGCCGGCCCTCGCCCTCGAGGCGCCCGGCGATCTCGCCGACCTCCACCCGGGTGTCGAACCCCTCGGGGTAGATCTCCTCCACGGTGGGATGGAAGAGGATGTCCACGCCGGCCGCCTCGGCCTTCTCCATGTCGTCCACCAGGGTGCGCGGGTAGCGGTCGAGGTCCTCCGGGTCGTCGAACTGGGTCGGGTTGACGAACAGTGACACCACCACCAGGTGGTGCTCCTCCTTCGCCTCGCGCATGAGTGAGAGGTGGCCGGCGTGGAATGCGCCCATGGTCGGCACCAGACCGATGCGCTTCTCTTCGTAGCGCGGGCCGTGCAACGTATCCCGCAGGATCGCAGCGGAGTGAATGGCTTTCATGGCTAAGGGATGGGGAATGAGGGGTGGGGAATGCGGGAGGGGAATGCGGGACTAGATGGCCACCTGGGGTGGCCAGTCGATCTTGTTTTAGCCGCTCATTGTCGGAAGCTTAAGTCAGCCCGAAGGGCTGTCCTGCCCCTGGCCCCGACGCCAGAGCCCTGATCGTCCCCCGGACTTCTCCCGCAGGCAAATGTCCCCGATCACCACCCCGCGATCGATCCCCTTGACCATGTCGTACATTGTCAGGGCGGCGACGCTCACCGCCGTGAGGGCCTCTATCTCCACCCCGGTCGGCCCGGTGCTCTTCACCCGCACCTCGATCTCGACCCGCCCGTCCGCCGCCACCGGTCGCAGATCGATCGCCACCGAGGTGATCGCCAGGGGATGGCACAACGGAACCAGATCACTGGTCCGCTTGGCCCCCTGGATCCCGGCGATGCGCGCCACCGCCAGGACATCGCCCTTGGCGATCGCCCCATCGATGATCGCCTGCACCGTGGCCGGCGCCATGTGCACGATACCCGTGGCGACCGCCTCGCGGGCGGTCGCAGGCTTGGCCGAGACATCGACCATGCGGGCGGCACCCGCCTCGTCCAGATGGGTGAGATCGGTCATCGGCTCGCTCCACGCCTGGGATGAACGGGGCGCCACCCCTCCACCCTTGGAGACTCGACACGTCGGTTACAATGTTGGGCGATCTCCCCAGCCCGTGAAAAACACTTTACCGCCGCAAGCAGATCCATGACACCTGAAGAGTGCCTCGTCATGCATCGCGGGGGGGAGCCCCTGGCCGACCTCGACCTGGCGTGGATCGACCTCGCCGGCGCCGACCTCGCCGGCGCCGACCTGCGTGACACGACGCTGACCGCCGCCCACATGGAGGGGGTGAATCTGGAGGGCGCCATCCTCGACGGCTGCTTCGCGGCGGAGATCTACCTCACCGGCGCCAATCTGAGAGGGGTCCACGGGGAGGCGGCATTCTTCCAGCGCGCCCGGCTGGAAGGGGCGAGTCTCCGTGCCGCGCACCTGGAGGAGGCCGATTTCGCCGGCGCACGGATGCAGGACGCCGACCTGTCCGGCTGCACGATGACCCACGCCTCGTTCCTCGATGCGGACCTGTCCCGGGCGCGTCTGGTCGGGGTCGACCTACGCAGTGGCAATCTCCGCGGCGCCAACCTCAGCGGGGCGGACTTCACCGGTGCCGACCTCACCGGCTGCGACATGCGCAAGGTCGATGTCACCGGCGCGGTCTTCGCCGGTGCGATGACCGACGACGTCCTGTTCTACGGCACGCCGCCGTGGGGCGGCGTGGCGAGCCGCCAGGACTGGAAGGCCGACCTACCCCACTACCAGGACGAGTAGCGCTGCGGCGTGGTTCCAAGTAGCCGCACGTGGCCGAGCGCTCTGGTCAACCTGGAACCACGACCGGGGCTGCACTACAATGCAATTTTCCCGTTCCGGACCCTTAGGAGGAGCGACCTTGGCAATCGACATCGCGATTCGTATCGGTGGAGAGGGTGGCGAGGGTGTCATCAGCTCCGGCGACTTCCTAATGCAGGCCGCCGCCCGTGCCGGCTTCGAGGTGATGACCTTCAAGTCCTTCCCGGCCGAGATCAAGGGCGGCTACGCCCTCTCCCAGGTCCGCTTCTCC
>JASFUG010000194.1:0-6287 GCA_050050395.1 Nitrospirota bacterium | reverse complement strand
CCGGCCTGCGGTGCTTGACTACGGCAAGGTGATCACGGAGCAGATGCAGAAGAAGTAGCGTCGCATCGCCACGCCGACGCCATCGATCGTCGCGATCAGCGGATCTCCAACGGTAGCGGCGCGCTCTCGGCCGTCCCGTTCGCGATCACCACCGGCACGACCGTGTACTTCGTCAGGCGCGGCACCTTGACCGTGACCGTGGTCGGTGAGGCCGTGATGATCGGTGCGTACTTGTTGCCGATCGTGACCCGTACGGTCGTGACATCGAACCCGGCGCCGAGCAAGGTGAGTGGCGTCTTTGGCTGCGCCGCAGTGACCGAAAGGCCGGTGAGGGACGGAGGCACGGGGTTGTCGACCGTGACTGCGAGGGGGCCGGCGGAGGATTGGTTGCCGAGGTTGTCGACCGCGATGGCCGCCACGGTATGGTTGCCGTTGGCGACCGACGTCGTGTCCCATAGGTACTGGTAAGGCGGCGCGAGGTCGGTGGCGACGCCCTCGGCGTCGACCCGGAACTCGATGCGCGCGATGCCGCTCGCGTCGGTGGCATGTGCCGTGATCGTCGTCGCCCCAGCGACGACGTCACCTTCTGCAGGGGAGACGATCTCGACGGTCGGAGGTGTCGTGTCGGATGGGTGGCCGGCGCGGGCCGCGCCAACCGCCGCGGCCGCATCCACCCGGCCGGCGCCGAAACGGTCGTCCCACCCCGTAGCCCCCAGGTCCACCGCGGTCTCCTTCAGCAACGCCTCTACTTGCGCAGGGGTCAGCCCCGGGTCGACCGACCAAACCAGCGCAGCGATGCCGGCCACCAGCGGGCTGGAGAACGAGGTCCCGGAAACGGTCACCGTTCCGCCGCCGTTGCGCGTCGTCTTCACCGACACGCCGGGGGCGGCGAGGTCGATGTAGGGACCGAAGCTCGCCCAGGAGGGCCGCTCATCGTCGGCATTGGTGGCGGAGACCGAAAGCACGTCCGGATGGTCGGGTGATGGGTCGAGGAGACCGCCGTTGCCTCCGGCGGCGACGGTAAGCCCTCCCTGAGCCCGGACGTAGGCGAGGCCGCTGTCCAGGGCTGGCGAGGAATGGATCCCCTCAAAGCTGAGGTTGACGATCTGCGCCCCGTTGTCCATTGCCCAGGTGAATGCCTGGAGGATGGCGAACAGGCTGGCAAAGCCATCCCGGTTCGTCACGCGCAAGGGCATCAGCCCGCAGCTCCAGGCGGCGCCCGCAACGCCCGCGTCGTTGTCGGTCACCGCTGCGGCGATGCCGGCTACCTCGGTGCCGTGGCCGAAGACGTCTGCGGTGTCGTCGTTGTCATCCCAGAAGTTGTACCCGGGAACCAGCTTGCCGGCGAGATCGGGGTGGCTCGGGCTGATGCCGGAGTCGAGGATTGCGATGACCAGATTCGCGCTACCGTGGGTCGTGTCCCACGCGGTGGGTAGTCCGACGAGGGCGGTGTGATACGAGGTCACGGGGTCGTTCGGCATTTCTGCCGGCGGGAGGAGGCGATTGCGTTCCACGAACGCGACGGTGGGATCCGCGGCAAGCGCCAGCTCCACCTCCGGCAGGCGATCGACCGGGACCCGTACGAGCCGGAGCTGGCTGCGCGGCAACGTGGCGACGACGGTGGTGCCGTCCGTTCGCTCACGATCGATGCTGGCGGTAGTGACACCGGCCTTTATCCCGACGATCAGCTCCCCGGGGATCCACTGGGGGCCACGTCTGCGCCCGGTGGCCTCCGCGTCGTGGTAGACGATCACAATCGCCAGTAACACCAGGACCAGGAGTCGCAATAACGCCATGCAGCCGGGCTCGCTTGTCACGGGCGGCAGTACCCGTCATGAAGGAATCGGTCGGCTGGCCGATAGGGGTTAGGAAGGCGTTGCGACAGTCGATCGGTTGAGGAAAAGTCCACTCCCTCTGGAGGTCGATGGCCGGTTCCAGAAAGGAAGAGGAGAGGAGATGGAATCGTTGCAGCGCATGGTGCGCGCGCCCTGGTTTCCCTACGTTGCGCCGTTCGCGACCTTCATCGGTTTTACCTATGCCGGTGGCCAGTGGCCGGGTGTGGCCCACCTCTGGTACCTGGCCAAGACCGTGGTGGTCGGCGCGATGCTCTGGGGTTTCCGCCGCCACTACGTCGAGCTCGGGTGGGGGAAGTCCGCGGGGAACTGGGCGGTCGGGGCGATCGTCGGGGTGATCGTGCTGGTGGTGTGGGTGGCACCCGACAGAGTGCTGGCGCCGCTGCGGATCGGCGACGGTCCGGGATTCGACCCCTACTCCTTCGGCCTCGATACCGCTCTTACCTGGGCGGTGATCGCCGTGCGGGTGTTCGGCGCCGCCGTCGTGGTACCGATCATGGAGGAGCTCTTCTGGCGCAGCTTCTTGATGCGCTACCTGATCGACACGGACTTCAAGTCCGTCGCTCTCGGTACATTCTCCACCTTATCCTTCGCCGTCGTGGCCGCTGCCTTTGGCTTCGAGCACGATCGCTGGGTAGTGGGCATCGCCGCCGGCCTTGCCTATGGCGGCCTGTTGGTCTGGCGCCGGGACCTGTTCACCTGCGTCCTCGCCCATGGCGTAACCAACTTCGGACTCGGCCTGTACGTCCTCCGCACCGGGGAGTGGAGCTTCTGGTAAACTGCGCCGCCCAGAGACAGACTGCGGCCTTTCACTGACCGCAGCGTGGAGGTAGGGCGATGCAGGAGTGGTCCCAGTTCATGGACACGGGCACCGAGCGGTACCTACTCGGGGATTTTCCCGGCGCCGAGAAGGGCTATCGCGCCGCCCTCGAGGAAGCGAAGCTGATCTTCGAGGTGGACGACGAGCGTTATCTGCTCAACCTCTCCCTGCTGGCATCGGTGCTTTGCCTGAACAGCAACTTCGCGGCCGCAGAGCCGCTGTATCACCGGCAGCTCGAGATCCGTGAAGAGCGCAATGAGATGGACACCAGCGACCTGGCCGAGTGCCTGGAGGGGTACGCCCGGGTCCTCACCGAAATCGGCCGGCCGGAAGAGGCCGAGCCACTCGCCGCGCGTGCCCGGCGGATCCGTGAATGGCTGTCGGCGGGGCATCCCGACGATGGCTGAGGCACGCCTGATCATCACTACCGTCGATTCGGCGGCCTCGGCGAGGGCGCTTGCCACGAGCCTGGTTGACGACCGACTCGCGGCCTGTGTCAGCATCATCCCCGGCGTGGAGTCCCTCTACCGCTGGCAGGGCGCGGTGGAGTCGGCCGCCGAGTGGCTGCTGTTGATCAAGACCACCGCCGATCGCGGGGTCGATTGCCTCGACGCGTTGATGGGGCGTCACCCATACGAGGTTCCCGAAGGCCTGGTGTTCGACGCAACCGGTGGGCTGCCGGACTATCTGGCATGGCTGGGTGCGTCGGTGGTGTCCTCCGTGGATTGAGCTGGACCCGGGCGAGGCGCGACCTCGTCCCCGTCGATCGGTGCGCAGGAACTGCTGGGGGCGCGCTCCTGCCTTCATTGTCGTGGGCGGGGAGGCTAGAGTTCCTGCATGCTCCTGGTCATCGACAACTACGACTCGTTCACCTACAACCTGGTGCAATACCTGGGAGAGCTCGGTGAGGATGTCGAGGTCTACCGCAATGATCGCATCACCGTGGCAGAAATCCGCGATCTTGCGCCACGACACATCGTGATCTCTCCGGGGCCGTGTACTCCTAACGAAGCGGGGATCTCGGTGCAGGTCGTGCGGGAGCTCGGCGGTGAGATCCCGCTCCTCGGAGTGTGCCTCGGTCACCAGGCGATCGGTCAGGCATTCGGCGGCAACGTGGTGCGTGCGGCGACCTTGATGCACGGCAAGACATCGATGATCTTCCACGACGGTCGGGGCATCTTCCGTGATCTGCCCAACCCATTCGAGGCGACCCGCTACCATTCCCTGGCAGTGGAGAGGGCGAGTCTACCGGAGGTACTCGAGGTCACCGCCCATACCGAGGATGGCGAGATCATGGGCCTGCGCCACCGCGAGCGGGTGATCGAGGGAGTCCAGTTTCATCCCGAGTCGATCCTCACCCGCGTCGGAAAGGACCTATTGCGGAACTTTCTCGCGGTTGGCCCCGCGCAGGTCGCGTAGTGTAAGGTCACGCCGCGAGTGCGGATTGGCCCCCTAGGTCGCGCAGAACAACGCTGTGTATTTTCACGCGATTTCAATATGTTTGAAGAAATTATTCCAAGGCTACTTCAGCGAAGAGATCTCACCGCCGGTGAGGCCGAGGCGGTCTTCCTGGAGGTGATGGGCGGCTCTTTGTCCCCGGTGCAGATCGCCGCCCTGCTGGTGGCCCTACGCACCAAGGGTGAGAACGTGGACGAGATCACCGGCGCCGCCCGGGCGATGCGTAGCCATGCGCTCACCGTCGATCTCGACGGCCTGCAGGCGGTGGATACGTGCGGCACCGGGGGGGATCGCAGCCACACGTTCAATATTTCCACCACCGCCGCCTTTGTCGTGGCCGGTGCCGGCCTGCCGGTGGCAAAGCACGGTAACAAAGGGGTCTCCTCCAAGTGCGGCTCGGCGGACGTCTTGCAGGAACTGGGAGTGAACCTCGACCTCACGCCGGAGCGGATGGCCGCCTGCGTGCGCGAGGTGGGGCTCGGCTTTTTGTTTGCGCCGCTGCTCCACAAGGCGATGAAACACGCCGCGCCGGTGCGGGCCGAGCTGCGGACCCGTACGATTTTCAATCTCCTCGGCCCCCTCACGAACCCGGCCCGGGTCCCCTTCCAGGTGATCGGGGTGTTCGATGGGACCTGGGTGGAACCGGTGGGACGGGTCCTCTCCCTCCTCGGCTGCCGCCACGCCTTCGTGGTGCATGGCGGGGATGGGATCGACGAGGCGACGCTGACCGACCGCACCTACTACGCCGAGGTGATCGGCAGTCGTGTCTCCCCGGGGGTGATCAGCCCGGAGGCCGTCGGGCTGCCGCGCTACCGGCCGGAAGACCTGAAGGGTGGCGATCCGACGCAGAATGCCGCGATCCTGCGGTCGGTCCTTGCCGGCGAACAGGGGCCCCACCGCGACGTGGTATTGCTCAATGCCGCGCTCGCCCTGGTGGCAGGAGAGCGCGCGGCCGACATCAAGGAGGGGATCGTTCAGGGCGCCGAGTCGATCGACAGCGGCCGGGCGGCGACGGTTCTGGAACGGCTGGTGGAGTTCACGAACCGCTAGGGATTGAGGGATGAGGGTTGGGGGTGGGGGTAAGGATGCCGCCCCAGGGGGCGGCCCGATTATTGATTTTGTGTCGACCCACAATTTCTTCCCCCTCATCCCCCATCCCGCAATCCCCATCCCTCATTTATGACCACCCTCGACGAGATCCTCACCGCGAAACGCGCCTGGGTCGCCGATTGCGCGGCCCGCACCCCGCTGGCGGAGTATCGGGCACGCTGCCGCGATTCACCGCCTTGCCGGCCGTTCGCCGAGGCATTGCGCCGTCCAGCCGGTGCGGCGATCCGATTCATTGCCGAGTTCAAACGCCACTCGCCGAGCCGCGGTGACATACGGCCCGGTGCCCGCCCGGCGCAGGTCGCCCGGATCTACCACGCCGGCGGTGCCGCGGCGGTGTCGGTGCTCACCGACGCGCCATTCTTCAAGGGCGACCTGGCGCACCTCGAAGAGGTGAGGGAAGCGGTCCCGCTGCCCGTGCTGCGCAAGGACTTCCTCCTCGATCCCTACCAGGTCTACGAGGCGCGCGCCTACGGCGCCGACGCCGTGTTGCTCATCGCCGAGGCCCTGGAGAGAGACGAGCTCAAGGAGCTGCACGGTCTCACCGCCGAGCTTGGGATGGAGGCCCTGGTGGAGATCCACGGGGAGGCCGCCCTGGACAAGGTGGCGGCATGCCCGGTGGTGGGGATCAACCACCGGGACCTCAAGACCATGCGCGTCGAAATGGACACGAGCGCGGAGCTCCTTTCCGGAGGTCTACGGGAACGCCTGCCTAGCGGCGCGGTGGTGGTGGGGGAGAGCGGGGTCAGCAACCGCGAGCAGGTAGAGCGCATGGCCGCCCTGGGGCTCGACGCCCTTCTCGTCGGCTCGGCCTTGATGGAGGCACCGGACATCGCGACCAAGCTCGGCGAGCTCTTCCCCGAGTCGTCCAGGGGCCGGTAAGCTGCCCGGATGGTCACCCGGGTCAAGATCTGTGGCATCACCAACATGGAGGATGCTCTGACGGTGGCGGCCGCCGGCGCCGACGCCCTCGGCTTCGTGTTCTACCGCAAGAGCCCGCGCTACATCACGCCGGACAATGCGGCGACCATCGTCCGCCAGCTGCCGCC
>JASFUG010000193.1:0-6293 GCA_050050395.1 Nitrospirota bacterium | reverse complement strand
GGAGGTCGCGGCCCTCTATCCCAAGCTCCTGTGGCCCATCCAGACCGAGGCGATCGAGGCGTTCGCCGCCCGCTGCGACAAGCTCCTCCTGCCGGAGGCCAACTACCAGGGGCAGTTCGCCAAGTTGATCCGGGCGGAGACCGGCATCGAGTGCATCCGCCACAACATCTTCCGGGGCGAGCCGTTCATCCCGAGGGAGATCGTCGACAAGGTGAAGGAAATCTACTGACGTTCCGCCCGTCGTCCCGAGTCCGTAGCGAGGAAACCCCATGATTCACAATCTTCTCGAAGAACCGGTCAAACCGAAGGGATACTCCAGTGGCATCGAGCCCACATGGTGCCCGGGCTGTGGCGACTTCGGCGTGACCAACGCCCTGTCCAAGACCTTCTCCGGCCAGAAGGTCGATGCCGCGAACACCGTCCTCGTCTCGGGGATCGGCTGCTCCTCCCGTCTGCCCCTGTGGATGAGCCCCTACGGCTTCCACTCCCTGCACGGCCGGGCGTTGCCGGTGGCGGTGGGGATGAAGATCGCCAACCCGAAGCTCGACGTCCTGGTGACGATCGGCGACGGCGACGCCTTCTCCATCGGCGGCGGTCACTTTCCCCACGCGGCACGGCGCAACTTCGACATGACGGTCGTGGTCATGGACAACAAGATGTACGCCCTCACCAAGAACCAGTGCTCGCCGACGTCACGCCTCGACTACCCCGGCTCCCTCAGCCCGTCGGGCAACGTGGACGAGCCGATGAACACCCTCGCCCTGGGCCTCTCCTACGGCGCGACCTTCGTGGCCCAGACCTTCTCCGGCAAGCCCAAGCACGTGGCGGAGATGGTCCAGAAGGGGATGAATCACACCGGCTTTTCCTTCGTCAACGTCCTCTCCCCCTGCCCCACCTACAACAAGTTCGAGACCTTCGAGTTCTGGAAGGGGCGGGTGGAGGAGATCCCGGAGGACCACGACGTGACCAACAAGATCGCCGCCCTGGCGATCTCCGAAGAGGGCATGAGGTACGAGCACGTGCCGATCGGTGTCCTGTACGAGGTCAGCAAGCCGACCTACGAAGACCAGGTGCGCAATGTGAAGCAGCGCTACAACTCGGTGCCTGCAGACCAGTTCGATCTGAACACGATCTTCGACGCCCTGAGCCCGATGAGTACTTAGCCCGCATTTCTCACCACGCACCTGACCTCTTCGCGGCCAACCGATGGCGGTAAAGCCGCCTCGGTGTAGGGCCGAATTCATTCGGCCGACACCGTGTCCCCGGAGGTTCAGGCATCGTGCGAATGAATTCGCACCTACAGCACGGCACCGCATCGGAGTTCACCAATGCGGACGTGGTGAAAAATGCGCGTTAGTCACGGGGCATGAAGCGGCAGAAAAAAGGCCCCGCCCCGGAAATCCCGGGCGGGGCCTTTTATTGTCGACCGGCGGCAACGCGGAGGCGGGCAGCCTTTGGCTGCCCGCGGCGTTACACCAAAGCCTTGGCTGCCGCAATCGCCGCGTCGTAATTCGGGTGCTCGGTCATCTCCGGCACGTACTCGACGTACGCGATCTTGTCGTCCTTGCCGATGACGAACACCGCCCGGTGGTCAAGGCGATGCTCCTTGATCAGCACGCCGAACGCCTCGCCGAACGAGCCGTCCTTGTAGTCGGACAGGGTCTCCACCTTGTCGATGCCGGCGGCGGAGCAGAACCGGCCCTGGGCGAACGGTAGGTCCATGCTGATCGTGAGGATTGTAACGTCCCCGAGACCGGCGGCCTCCTCGTTGAAGCGCCGCGTCTCCTGGTCGCACACCGGCGTGTCCAGGGAGGGAACGGCAGCGATGATCCGCACCTTGCCGTTGTACGACGAGCCTTTGACGTCATCCAACCCCTTGCGGACGGTGAAGTCCGGGGCGGCATCGCCCGGCTTCAGACCGGGCCCGATCAGGGTCAGCGGGTTGCCCTTCAGGGTGGCGACCCCGGTTCGTTCATTGCTCATGGAAACGCTCCTCCTCAATCGCGATGGGATGAACAAGGCCTTGCCGCCCCCGGCACGGAGCCAACAACGACCGCTGGAGAAGTGGTTCTAGTCGAACGGCGGGCACTGGTCTAGCCCGCATTGCCGACCCGTGATCGCGGTCGGCACTCGGTCGCGGGTCCGCGCTTCCGCGGCGCGACACCTCTGGCGCCGAGCCCCTCCAAAATCGCTACTGGTGCAGTAATATTCTCCGCAAGATAAAGCTTCACGCTCGGTAGTCCGTGGTTTAGCCGCGAGATGTTCCGGGTACCGACCCGGCCTCTCCCGCGGGCGAGGGGGATGGTGGATGAGACACATACTTCAGCCCCTCACCCCGTTCGTCCCGTGGCTCAGCCGCTACGGCGTCTCCACCCTGCGGCTCGACTTCGTGGCCGCGCTGACCGTGGCGGTGGTGGCGGTACCCCAGTCCATGGCCTACGCCCTGATCGCGGGGATCCCGGTCCACTACGGTCTCTACACCTCGATCATACCAACCATCGTGGCCGCTCTGTGGGGGAGCTCGGCCCAGCTCATCACCGGGCCCACCAACGCCATCTCCCTGGTGGTGTTCTCCAGCCTGTCGGGGATGGCCGCCCCCTTCACCGACCAGTACGTGCAGCTCGCCTTCACCATCGCCTTCCTGGTCGGCTTGATCCAGGTCTTCCTGGGGTTTGCCCGCCTCGGGGTATTGGTGAACTTCGTCTCCCACTCGGTGGTCATCGGCTTCACCGCCGGCGCCGGGGTGCTGATCGGCATCAAGCAGCTCAAGAACCTGCTCTTCGACCCCGCGTTCGCCGCCACCCTGCCCAAGGCGCACTCGATCACCGAGACCCTGTGGCAGGCGATCAGCCATCTTCCCCATACCCATCTCCCCACCCTCGGCCTCGGGGTGCTCACGGTCGCTGTGATCGTCGGGACCAAACGTCTCTGGCCGGTCCACTGGGGACCGGCGCCGGGGCCCCTGGTGGCGATGCTCATGTGTGGCGTGGTGGTGGCCCTCGGTGGAGGCTCGCCAGAGCTGCTGCGGGCCGAGGTCGGCGAGATGGTTACCGACCAATGGGTGGCGTCGGGCATCTTTGGCACCGAGGGCGCAACCATGGTGGTGGGCGCCATTCCCCAGAGTCTACCGCCGCTGTCCCGACCCACCTTCGATCTGGGCCTGTGGCGCCACCTCTTCAATGCCGCCCTCGCCATCTCCTTGCTCGGTCTGCTGGAGGCGGTCTCCATCGCCAAGGCGATCGCCTCCCAGACGCGGCAGCGCCTGGATGGCAATCAGGAGTTCATCGGCCAGGGGCTGTGCAACATTGCCGCGAGTCTCTTCTCGGGATACGCCTGCTCGGGCTCGTTCACCCGTTCCGCGGTCAACCACAAGGCCGGCGCCCAGAGCGGCATGGCCGGCGTCTTCTCCGGCGTCGTGGTGGCGGTGACCGTGCTGCTCATGGCCAAGGGCGCCGCCTACCTGCCGATCTCGGCCCTCTCCGGCATGCTCATCGTGGTCGCTTACGGCATGGTCGACCACCACGCCCTGAAGCTGAGCCTCGCCGCCACCCGCGGTGACCGGGCGGCGGTGATCGTCACCTTCCTGGCCACCATCTTTCTGCACCTCGAGTACGCGGTGTACATCGGGGTCGGTCTGTCGTTGATCCTGTATCTCGCGCGCACCTCGCGGCCGGCGGTGCGGGAGTGGGTGCCGGACCGGCGCCTCTTTCAGACGGCCGACACCAGCCGTCTGCCCCACTGTCCACAGCTTCCCGTGGTGCAGGTGGACGGCTCTCTGTTCTTCGGATCCATGGGCTGGTTCAACGACGAGATCCGGCGGATCCTGGGCAACTACCCCGATGCCAGGAGCCTCATCCTGCGCATGGACGCGGTCAACCACCTCGATGCCACCGGCGCCGCCGGCCTGGAAGAGCTCCTCCAGCTGCTGCGCGACAAGGGGGGGCGCCTCTATCTGTGTGAGACCAAGCTCGGAGTGGTGCAGGTGCTCAAGAACAGCGGTTTGTTGGAGAAGATCGGACCGGAGAACCTCTTTGTCTACACCCGCGACGCCCTTCACAAGCTGGAGCCGAAGCTCGATCCGGCCCTGTGTCGCGGGTGTGACGCCCTCGCCTTCGAGGAGTGCGAGACCCTACAGGCCAACGCGACCGGCGGCTGGCCGCCGAAGCAACAGGGAGTGGCCCAATGAAGATCTTCACCTACATCGAGGACACTCCGCTGTGCACCACGGCCCTGCGCACCGCCGGCCGCCTCGCCCAGCGACTCGAAGCCGACCTGGCAGTGATCACCTCCCGGACCGGCACGATCGTGTCCGAGCCCGAGCCCCCGCTCGGTCGCGATCTGCCACGCGACCAGTGGGACGCCCTGCCGCCCGGCCTCATCATCCTCACCCGTGCCCTGGGCGAGCTCGAGGAGATCGGCGTGGTCCGGCCGACCGAGGCCATCCGCATCCGCGAGGAGACCGGCGACATGCGGGTCTTCCGCGCCACCACGACCGCTGGCCGCGCTGCCACTTTCCAGGTCTGCTTCGGCTCCCCCCTGCCCACCATCCAGACCGCGGTGGCGGGTGCGGACGACCACGACCTGCTGGTCATCGCCGACCCCGGCAAGAAGGGGCTCCACCGAGTCGTCACGACCAACCTTGCGCACCGGACCGCCCTTGACACCATGATCTCGGTGCTGGCGGTGAAGGGCGATCACCTCGATTCCCGGGTCATCCTGTGTGCGGATGGCTCGAAATCGGCCCGGCGTGCCTATCCCCTCCTGCGCCGCCTTCTCCCCGCCCTCGGGGGCCGGGTCGACGTCCTCGGGGTCCACGAGCACCGCACCGAGGATCTGGTCAAGGAGACGTGCGTGGTATGTGCCGAGCGGGCGCGCACCTGGCTCACCGGCGCGGGTAAGGTGTCCGACGTCCACATCAAGGAGGGGGAGAGCGCCGTGGACGTGATCGACGCCGAGAGCGGCGATGACGCCCTGGTCGTGCTAGGCGCCTCACTGCGCTCCGACCTCGCCCGGCGCCTCAAGGGCAGCGTGCCCCTGCGGGTCATGGAGAAGGGTCACGCCTCGGTCCTCCTGGTGAAGACCCTGCCGGAGGAGGAGATGCCGCTTTAGTTTTTTCGGGCCGAGGCCCGAAGAAACTTATTTCACGATCATCACCGATGCCGACGAGTGCTCCAGCACCTTCAGGGGCACGCTGCCCATGAGGAAGCGCCGGATGTGCGACCGGCCGGAGACGCCGAGGACCGTGAGATCGTACTCGTCGGCGACCTTGACGATCTCCACCGCCCGATCCTCCGCCACACCGATGCGGCTGGTGGCGGTCACGCCGGCGCCGGCGAGTAGCGACAGACCGCGGTCCAGCCGGCGCTCCACCGCCTCGCGTTCGTCCTCGTCGGTCGCCACGCTGAACAACGTGACGTCGCACCCCTTGGCCTTGGCGAGGGGGCCGACGAAGCGCACCGCTCGCTCCGCGGCCTCGGAGCCGTCGGAGCAGACCAGTACGCGCTGCAAGTCTGCGTCGCCGCGCACCACCAGGACCGTCTTCTCGGAGAACAGGGCGACGCGCTGGGCGGTGGAGCCCATCACCCACCGCTTGAGACCCTTCCGGCCGCGCGAGCCCATGACCACCATGTCGTACGGGAGGGAGTCGAGCTCGTTGAGAATGACGCCGGCGGTGTCGCCGCCGTCACGCAACCGGAGGCGGACGTGCTCGTCATGTTGGCCGTGGAAGTGCACCTCCAGCAAGCCTTTGCCCAGCTCCCGCAGCCCGTGGCGCAGCTTCGCCGGCTGCCCCTCGTCGTCCTCCTCCACATGGGCGCGCTGAACCAACAGCTCCTCGGCCTCCCGGAGGACCACGAGCCCGGGGAGGTCGAGCTCCCAGTCGACGATCTTCTCGCGGGCCATGGCCACCATCTCCTGAAAGCCACTCGGAGACTTGGGCCGCACGAACAGCACGGTCAGGTTGGCCGGTGCGGAAGTCAGCAAATTGGCGACGCACCCGAGGGCCTTGCGCGCCTCCTGGCCGCCGTCGTAACAGACGAGGATGGTCGGCAGGCCGTTGTCGAGGGGGCGACGGCTATACATGGAAGAGGCTCCAGTACAGTTGGGACACCAGGAGGATAAGGATGAAGGAGGCGACGAACATCCGCCATCCAACCCTGAGGAAATCAGTCGTCTTCAAGTATCCCGAAGCATAGACGATGGTGCAGGCGGGCGTCCCCACCACCGTGAAGTACGCGAAGGCCGAGCTCACCGCCGTTACCAGGCCGATCGCGACCGGCGAGTCGCCCGAGTGC
>JASFUG010000192.1:0-6298 GCA_050050395.1 Nitrospirota bacterium | reverse complement strand
GCGCGCCGTCGCCTCCTCGCCGGGCACCGCGTCGCCCAAAAAAGAGCCCGCCGGGTGAGCGGGCGCTCTTTCGCAATGATATGTCGCTTCGCCTGCTAGCAGGCGGGATGCTTGCCGCAATCCTTCTCGTTTGCGCAGCCGGTCTCGTCGTCGGCGTTCACGTCGACGCCGTCGTCGCAGACCTCCTGGCTGACGATCAGTTGTTGATCTTCAGCAGCTCCACGTCGAAGATCAGGGTCGCATTGGGTCCGATCAGGGCGCCGGCGCCACGGCTGCCGTAGGCCAGCTCCGACGGCACGACGATCTGCCATTTCGCCCCCTCGTGCATCACCTGGAGTGCCTCCTGCCACCCCTTGATCACGCCGTTGACCGGAAACGTGGCCGGCTCCCCCCGGCTATAGGAGCTGTCGAACTCGGTGCCATCGATGAGGGTGCCCCGATAGTGCACTTCCACCGTATCCGTGGCCTTGGGTGAAGCGCCGGTGCCGGCCTGGATCACCCTGTATTGCAGCCCGCTCGGCAGCTCCTTCACCCCCTCCTTGTCCTTGTTGGCGGCGAGGAACTGCTGCCCTGCGATGCGGTTTTGCTCGCCGAGGGCCTGCGCCGCCGCCGCACGCTGCTGCTGAATCCGCTGCATCGTGGCCTGCATCTCCTGCGGGCTCAACTGCGGCTCGGCGCCGGAGGCCGCATCCTTGATGGCCGCCAGGAAGGCCGCTTCGTCGAGCTCGATATGGTCGTTCTTGAGCTGTTGCCCGATCTGCATGCCGATCATGTAACTGAAACGCTTCGTGTCGTCGTCGAGATCCAGCGCCAACGCGTGTCCTGCCCATACCAGCGTTACAACAATGACAAGTGCCGAATGTTTGTTCATTGATTGAGATCCCATGACAGACCCACGTTCATGACAGTGGCATCGATGATCGATCAGCTGCGTTGAGCAACGGCGATCCTGCAAAACAGCAACGTCCCCGCCGTGATCGGGTAGGCCGATCGACGAACGCTACCCTTTCACACCGGTCGTCGCCACTCCCCGGACGAAGGCGCGCTGGAAGAGCAGGAAGAGCACCACCACCGGTGCGGCCATCACCACCCCGAAGGCGAGGATGTCGCCCCACTGGCGCGGGGGCAGGGTGTAGAAGGCGGCAATCGCCACCGGCAGGGGCCGGACCTTCGGTCCGGCGGTCACCAGCAGGGGCCAAAGGTAGCTCCCCCACTGGGTGAGAAAGGTGAGGATGGCGACCGTGGCGAAACACGGCCGTGCGTTGGGCGCCACCACCTCCACGAAGGTGCGCAGGGTCCCGGCACCGTCGATTCGCGCCGCCTCCTCCAGCTCCCGCGGCAGGCCCAGGAAGAAGGAGTAGAAGAGGTAGATGGCGAAGGCGTTCGCCACGAACGGGACGATCTGCACCGTGTAGGTGTCGCGCAGCCCGAGCAGATTCGCCCCGTAGAAGAGGGGGACGGCGATTGCCTCGAAGGGCAGCACCATGAGGGCCGTCACCGCCGCGAAGATGCAGCGGCGGCCACGCCACACAAGGCGCGCGAAGGCGTAGCCGGCAAGGGAGTTGACCACCAGCCCCAGCACCACCACCGAGGTGGTGATGAACAACGAATTGAACAGAAAACGGGCGAGGTCGACCCGAGCGAAGACGTCGCCGTAGTTGGCCAGCGATGCCCCCGCGGCGTGGAAGGCGCGCCACGATCCCGCCTCCACCAGCACCCGGGCATCGGGCTTCAGGCTACCCACGACCATGATCGCCACCGGTGCGACGTAGACGAGGCACAGGGCGCAGGCCACCGTCCACGTCATGATCGCGGAACCCGACGGCCGCCACGGCTGGCTACCCACCTTCATCCATCGCCCCCGCGCTCGCGGAGCAACCGCCGCTGCACCGACGTGATCACCACCACGATACAGAAGAACAGCACCGTCATCGCCGCCCCACGGGCCACCTCCTGGCGGTCGAAGGCGGCGACCACCGCCTCGAAGATCACCGTGGTGGTGGCACCATTGGGGCCGCCACGGGTCATGATCCGTACCTGGTCGAAGAGGCGGAAGGCGAGGATCGCGGTGACCACCGCGACGAAGATCAGCGGGTTACGCAGGCCGGGCAGGGTCACGTGCCAGAAGCGGCCCCAGGGGCCGGCGCCGTCCACCGCCGCCGCCTCGTACAGCTCGCCGGGGATCGCCTGCAGGCCGGCGAGGAGCACCACCATCTGGAAACCCACCCCCTGCCATATCGAGAGGAGCATCAGCGCCGGCATCGCCCAGACCGGGTCGTGGAGGAAGTCCCGCGGTGCCCACCCCCCGGCGGTGACCGACCGGAGAAACGCGTTCATCGTGCCCTCGGGACCGGGGGCGTAGATCAGCACCCACACCACCGCCACCAGGGCCATGGGGAAGACCACCGGCAGAAAGAAGAGCGTACGGAAGAGCCCACGGCCGGCCAGGCGCCGGTTGAGGAGGAGGGCCAGGCCGAGGGCCGCGACCGTCTGCAACGGCACCACCACCGCGGCGAAGTAGAGGTTGTTGGCCAGGGCCCGGTGGAACAGGGGGTCGATGAGGACCCGCCGGTACTGCTCCCACCCCACGAAGCGGGTGGCCAACGGCGAGCCGAGGCGTTCGTCGGTGAACGACAGCACCACTGCCGCCAGGAACGGCACACCGACAAACACGACCAGGCCGAGCACCGCCGGCGCGGCCATCGCCGGACCGGCAACGGTCCGCAACCCGGCGTGGCCACCGGCCCTCAAGGTGGCTCCTCCGCCGACGGATAGCCGAAGTTGTCCGCGAAGTCCCGATCGATGGTCGCGGCGGCACGGTTCAGGGCCTCCCGCACGTTGCCCCCGTTGCGGAGATCGTCGAAGGCACGCTGGAAGGCGGCGGTGATCACCGGGTAGGCAGGGGTCCGTGGGCGAGGCACCGAGATACCGCCGATCAGCTGCTCGACGAAGAGACGCAGGGCCCCCCCATCACGGTAAAGCGGGGAGACGGCAACCGCCTCACGGGTGGCGGGGACCGCTCCGTTGGCCGCGGCCATGGCCGCCACCTCCTCCGGCCGCAGCAAGAAGGCGAGGAAACGCGCCGCCGCGTCGGGCTGCGGTGAGCGGGCGAAGATCACCCATTGCCACGACCCCTGGCCGGTCCGGCTACCGTGGCCGAAGTCGGGCAGGGGCAACAGGACGAGATTATCGCCAAGCGCCGCGTGGTAGCGCGGGTACTCCCAGTGGCCGGCCCACGAGAGGGCGACGCGGCCCGTGGTGAACGCCCCGTCGTCCAGGTTCGGGTCCACCCGACCGCGCTGGAGCCAACCCTGAATCCGGGTCAGGGCGGCCACCGCCGCAGGCGCGTCGATGACATTCCCGGCCTGTCCCGAAGCGCGTTCGATGAGGTCCGCCCCGGCGGACTGCAGGACCGGCGAGAAGGCGTAGGTGTACCACTCCCCCGTGTAATTCAGCTTGAGGTCGAGGACTGCGCCGTCGGGGTCGTCGGCCGCCAGCCGGTCGAGAATCCGGTCGAAGGCGTCGGCGCTCCACGCCTGTCCCGGACCCTCCGGGATCGGCGCGCCGGCCGCCGCCAGCCGGCGCCGGTCGGCCCACAGGCCGAGCCCCGAGTCGAAGGTACCCACCCCGTACAGCAGCCCGTGGTACGTACCCTGGTCCCGGATCGACGGCAGAAGGTCAGCCACGATGGGGTCCGGCAACAGGCCATCGAGGGGGCGCACCATCTCCTGCCACACGTAGCGGTAGAGGAAGGGACCATCGACCTCGAAGACGTCCGGTAGCTCACCGGCGGCGGCGGCCGCCTGGACCTGGGCGTTGTAGCCGCCCTCCGGCAGGCAGGTGAGGTGGACCACCACCTCGCTCTGGCTCTCGTTGAAGCGCGCCACCTGTCCCTCGATCGTCCGTTGCTCCCCGGGCTGGCCGGTGTGGAACCACACCTCGATTGCCGCTGGACCAGCGTCGTCCTGTTTGCGGCCGCTGCAACCGACGACCAGCACCGCCAATACCGCCACCCACCAACGTCGCATCGTAATCTCCCGTTCTTCGCCTTGGTGTGGCTCGGCCACACGAGCCGATGGTAGGGTTACCGCTCCTCCCCCGTGGGGCAAGCCGCCCCGGCTCCGGGCCGAGGCGGCCGCCCCCTCGCCGAGAGATCCCATGTCTCCCCCCTTGGTCACCATCGTCATGGGCTCCGACTCCGACGTACCGGTGATGCAGGTTGCGGCGGAGACCCTCGCGACCCTCGATGTGCCGTGCGAGCTGCGCGTGTCGTCCGCCCACCGCTCACCGGAGAAGACCCGCCGTCTAGTAGCAGAAGCAGTCGAGCGCGGCGTTCAGGTATTCATCGTCGGAGCCGGCGCCGCCGCCCATCTCGCCGGGGTGATCGCCGCCGAGACCACCCGCCCGGTGATCGGCGTACCCCTGGATGGCTCGCCCCTGAAGGGAATCGACGCCCTCTACTCGACGGTGATGATGCCCGGCGGCATCCCGGTGGCGAGCATGGCGATCGGCAAGGCCGGCGCGAAGAACGCCGCCCTGTTCGCCGCAGAGGTCCTCGCCCTTCACGACCCGGTCCTCGCCGCGCGTCTGGCGGACGATCGCCGCCGCCAGGCAGAAGGGGTGGAAGAGAAGGACCGCAAGGTGCGGGGCGGATG
Organism: Nitrospirota bacterium; assembly: GCA_050050395.1. Classification (GTDB taxonomy): domain Bacteria; phylum CG2-30-53-67; class CG2-30-53-67; order CG2-30-70-394; family CG2-30-70-394; genus DASWHD01. Next base: position 1,643 of record JASFUG010000192.1, on the reverse strand, counting down.
AGCCTCCGACGCTCTCTCCTCGCACATATCGCTCCCCCTCCCTCCGGGAGGGGGCCAGGGGGAGGGCGTGGGGAAAGAGCAGTGCATCCGGCAAACCGCCAGAGCAACCCCTGCATCCACCCACCCCAACCCTCCCCCGCCGGGGGAGGGAGATGGCTGGCGATGGCGTTGGCCGTCAGCCTCTTGTTCCCGGCGCTGGCGGCCACCGCCGGCCCCCTCGCGGAGACCATCGACCACTTGCGCACCAGCGTGGTGGGCGTCGGCACCTGGAAGCTGCGTCGCACGCCGCCGAGCCACTACATGGGCACCGGCTTCGTGGTGGCAGATGGCCGCCACTGCCTGACCAACGCCCACGTGGTCGCACCGTTCCTCTCGGGGAAGGCCGGGGAGGATGTGCTGCTCAAGGTGTACGCCCTGGGCGATCCGGAGCCGACCATGCGCGGCGCCCGCGTCGTCACCCAGGACCCGGACCACGACCTCGCCCTCCTCGCCTTCGACGGCCCAACGCTGCCCGCCTTTCCACTGGGTGACTCGCACGCCGTGCGCGAGGGGGACCCGGTCGCCTTCACCGGCTTCCCCATCGGCATGGTCCTCGGCCTCCATCCCGCCACCCACCGCGGCACGGTGGCGGCCATCGTGCCGGTGGCTGACCCGGCCCTCTCCTCGCGCCACCTCGACGCCAAGCGCATCAAGCGGCTGCGCCACCCCTTCGACATCTTCCAGCTCGATGCCACCGCCTATCCCGGCAACTCCGGCTCGCCCGTCTACCGGCCGGAGAGCGGCGAGGTCGTTGCGGTGATCAACTCGGTGTTCATCAAGGGCACCAAGGAGAACGTGCTCAAGAACCCCTCGGGCATCTCCTACGCGATCCCCATCCACCTGGCGAAGCCGCTGCTGGCGAAGATCAAGTAGGCCGGGCTTTGGCCCGGCATGCCCGGCCAAGCCGGGCCTACAGCCCGAAGGCGACGATCCCCACCCCGCACAGGCAGAGGGTCGCGCCGGCCATCGCGTGGCTGTAGCGTTCCAGCCCGCCGAGGGGCAGGCGCTCGACGCCCAGGGTGCCGGCCAGCACCAGCCCGACCATGGTGACGATGGTGACCACACCGAACACCGCCGCAACCCACGCCACCCCGAGCGCCGAGTGGCGCGCCGCCGGCACCATCAGCAGGGGGATGAGGGGCTCGCACGGCCCGAGGACGAAGATCACGAACAGCAGCCACGGCGTCATCTTCCTCGCGTCCAGGGAACCGTGGAGATGAGCGTGGTCACGATGATGGGTGTGGGCGTGGGCATGGAGGGTGCCGTCACCGTGGTGGTGCAGGTGGGTGTGGGGGCGATTGCGCAGGGCGCGACGCACCCCCCAGGCGGCGTACGCGGCGCCGATGCCGATCAACGCCCAGGCTGCCACGTCGCCGCGCACCGCCTCGAACGCAGCCATCCGCGAGACGGCGATCCCCGCGGCGCCCCCCACCCCGCCCAGCAGCACGGAGCCGGCGATGTGCCCCACCCCGCACACAGCGGTGACCGCCAGGGTGCGGACCCGCGACCAACCGCCGGCGCGCCCCATCACCACGAACGGCAGATAGTGGTCCGGCCCCAGCACCGTGTGCAGGAAGCCGATAGTCGCCGCCGTGGTGGTGAGT
>JASFUG010000191.1:0-6304 GCA_050050395.1 Nitrospirota bacterium | reverse complement strand
CGGCGGCGCCGTGGAGGCGGGCGCCGGCGAGGGTGCTGCGCAGCCGCTCGACGTGGTGGAAGAGGGTGAGATGGTGCATGGTGCGACGGCGTTCAGTGTACGGCTTTGGTCGGGGCCCTGCATTTTCGCGTTTTTCCCCTGCGGCGTCGGGCACGGGTCGAAGGTGATCGTACCTCGGGGTCGGGGATGAGGGGTGGGGGATGAGGGGAAGCTCGGCGGCTGCGCGGCCGTCGACTCGTTCGGGTTCTCTGTAACGGCCTACCCTCCGTGCTCGACAAGCTCATCGCACGGGTGGCAAGTCCGTAGGGGCTCCTCTTCTGGCAGAGGGGTTGACCACGGGGGGCACGGGGACCCCTCTGGGGGGAAGTGGTTCTGTACCTCGGCCCACTAGCGCTCCCTTCCGCCCCGGTGTTCCCCGTGTCCCCCGTGGTGATGAACCTGCAAGGGGCCGCCTTCGTCCGGGCGTCTGCGTTAGCCTCGGCGACACGGCCTTCCAGGGATCTCGGGGCAGCCGGTCGGAAAGAGCCCGGTCAAGCGGGATAGACGCGTGCGTTTATCCTGCCCCCATCCCGCACCCCCACCCCCATCCCCTCTCTCCCCATGCGCCTTCCGTCACGTTACCCTGTGACGTCGCGGTGACGTCCCCGTAGTCGTGTCGCCGCGAGAACTGCTGGCCCCGCGACGACGCCCACCACGCCCTCCTCCCGCCCCGAGCCCATGATCAGGAGCATGACCGGATTTGGCCGCGGCGACGCCGCGGCAGGGGAGGGTGCTTACGTGGTGGAGCTGCGATCCACCAACCACCGGTTTGCCGAGGTGGTGTGTCGTCTGCCGCGCGAGCTGGCGGGACTGGAGGCACGCATCAAGCAGGCCGTCAAGGAGCGGTTGCAGCGCGGTCGGGTGGAGGTGTTCGTGGGCCGTACAGGGGCAGCGAAACACGGCAACCTGGCGATCGATGTCGCCGGGCTGCATGGTGCCCTCGATGCCCTGCGGGCGGCGCAGGGCGCGCTGGGGGTGGAGGGCGAGATCGGTCTCGATCAACTCCTCACCTTCCGGGAGCTGTTCTCGTTCCAGTCACCGCCGCTGGACGAGCGACAGGCGTGGAACGACATGGCGGCTGCCCTGGAGGTCGCCCTGGAGCGATGGGACACCACCCGCCATCGTGAGGGCGAGGCCCTCGCCACCGATGTCCGCCGACGGCTCGCGTCCATGGGCGAGCTCCTGGATGGTGTGGAGGGGGACAGCGCCGGTGTGGCGGCGGAGATCGCCGAGCGACTGCGTAGCCGCCTCGCCGATCTCCTGGCCGGCAGCGGCGTCGACCCGGCGCGATTCGACCAGGAGGTCGGCCTGCTGGCAACCCGCGCCGACATCACGGAGGAGATCGTCCGTCTCCGTTCCCACCTCAAGCAGTTCTCCGCCGCGCTCGACGAGGCGGACGCGCCCGGCCGGCGCCTCGATTTTCTCCTCCAGGAGATGCTGCGCGAGGTGAATACCATCGGCTCCAAGACGACCCAGGTGGCGGTGACCAACCGGGTCGTGCGGCTCAAGGAGAGGGTCGAGCAGATCCGCGAGCAGGTACAGAACGTTGAGTGACCGTACCCCCATCCTGCTGGTGGTCTCGGCCCCGTCCGGGGCCGGCAAGACGACCCTGTGCAACAAGCTCGTTGAACACGACCACCTCGTGTACACGACCTCACACACCACTCGGGCGCCGCGGCGCGGAGAGGTGAACGGCCGCGAGTACCACTTCGTCGGTCACGGCACCTTCGACGCGATGCGCGAGGGCGGCGAATTCCTGGAATGGGCGGAGGTGCACGGCAATCTCTATGGCACCGCCCGTGCCAGCGTCGTCGACGCCCTCGCCGCGGGCAATGACGTCCTGGTGGACGTCGACATCCAGGGGGCCGCATCCCTGCGTGCGGCGCCGGGGCTGTCCCCGATCACCGTGTTCGTCTTGCCGCCGTCGATCGAGGTCCTGGAGCAGCGCCTGCGCGCCCGCGCCCAGGACAGCGATGACGTCATCGCGCGGCGCATGGCCAACGCCGTACGGGAGATCGCGGCCGCCGACGACTTCGATTACTGGGTCGTGAACGGCAACTTGGCTGTTGCACATACTGCGTTGGAGAGTATCTTGTTCGTTCGCTCCGGGCGCAGTACCGACTACGCCGCATGCGACTTCGAGGTGCAGCTACGAAGGGGAGCGGAGCGGCGGCAATTGATCCGGAAGGTCTTCGGGATCTGAACCGGCAGCCGGTCGTGACGCAGGACGACGTTCCCAGGACTCAGGCCATTCTTATCAGGAGATCTCGCGGATGAGCACCACCAGCACCATCCAGACGCCCGGCCACACCGTGGAGGGCAACGCCTACGAGGTGTGCCACCTCGTCGTCCAGCGTGCGCGGCAGATCCAGAGGGGTACCTCGTCGCTGGTCGCCACCGGCTTCCAGAAGCCGACCAGCAAGGCGCTGGAGGAGCTCGCTGCCGGCAAGGTCCGTGCCTACACGGCCGAGGAGTGGGCCGAGGAGGAGGCACGTCGCGCCGAGGAGGTTCCGGCTCCCCTGGACGAGGTGCTGGAGATCGAGCGGCCGGTGGCGCCGGAGGTACTCGAGGACGTGGGTGGGTTCTCCGGCTTCCTCAACGCGGTGATGCCGGCTGGGAGCGGTCGCAAGGAGCCCGCGCCGACGGATGAGGAAGTGGACGACGACACCGACACGGACATCGACGAGGGCCTCTCCGAGGAAGAAGGCGGTGAGGGGGACGTCGAGTCCGGCGAGTGATGGTGGCCGTCGGCGCTGCGGCCCGTCGCGCCAGGCAGAGCCATGAGCAGTGATCCCCCACCGACGAGCGCAGCCGGCGTCTGGCAGACCGGTGAGCTGGCCGGGGTGCACGTCCTACTCGGGGTCACGGGCAGCATCGCCGCTTACAAGGCGGCGGTGGTGCTGCGTGAGCTCCAGCGGCGGGGCGCGACCGTGCGGGTGGTCATGACCGCCGCGGCGACCCGCTTCGTCGCCCCTCTGACCTTCGCGACCCTGAGCGGGAGGTCGGTCCTCACCCCGGAGAGCGATCTGGACGACGGGGAGATCGCCCACATCGCGGAGGGCCGGGAGGCCGACGCGGTGCTGCTCTGCCCGGCCACGGCAAACACCCTTGCCAAGCTCGCGGCGGGGATCGCGGACGACCTCCTCACCAGCCTGCTCCTCGCCGCGTCGCCGCCGGTGGTGCTCTGCCCCGCGATGAATCCGCGCATGTGGAGCCACCCGGCTACCCGGCGCAACCTGGAGCGGCTCGCCGCCGACGGCCACGTCATCGTATCGCCGGGGAGCGGTGCGATGGCATGCGGTGACGTGGGAGAGGGTCGCCTCGCGGAGCCTGGCCGCATCGTCGACACGGTGGCCGGCCTCATGCGCAGCGGCAGCCTCGCGGGCCGCCGGTTGCTGATCTCCGCCGGCGCCACCCGCGAGTACCTCGACGGGGTGCGCTTCCTGTCCAACCCGTCCACCGGCCGCATGGGTTTCGCCCTCGCCGCCGCGGGACGCGCCCTGGGCGCCGCGGTCACCGTGGTCCATGGACCGACGGAGGTGGAGCCACCCGACGGAGTGCAGACCGTGCCCGTGGTCTCCGCGGCCGAGATGCGTGACGCATTGCAGGCAGGGGTGACCGACTGCGACCTGTTGGTGATGGCGGCGGCGGTGGGAGACCTGCGCTTCGCGCGCTGCTTCTCCGGCAAGCTGCCCAAGGGCGACCTTCCGCGGGAGCTGGCGGTGGAGGAGACCCCGGATATCCTGGCCGGCCTGGCGGCCGGCAAGCGTCCGGGTCAGGTCTTCGTCGGGTTCGCCGCGGAGACCGGCGACGCGGAGGCGCACGGCCTCGCCAAGTTGCACCGCAAGGGGATGGACTACGTCGTGGTGAATGACGTCGCGCGGCCGGGGATCGGCTTTGCCAGCCGTGACAATGCGGTGGTCGTCCTCGACGGAAAAGGGGGCCGCTGGCCCTTTCCGCGTGCGGACAAGCTGACCATCGCCCGCCAGATCCTCACCCTGGTGGCCGAGCGGTCGGGGATCGCCCGTCCAGTCTCGGGCACCGTCGCGTAGTCCGCGGGCGGTTCGACGGTGCGCCATTGCTTCGCAAGAGAGGTTGGCTCGGCTTGCCGGCGTCCGTCCCCGTGATGGCGGATGGCTGCGTGACAGGCGGGCCGCCAGGGGCCGGCCCCGTGGTGCTGATCGACACCAGCGCGCGGCCGGCGTGGTTCGGCGTCGCATCCCCTCCCCCTCCGGGGGAGGGCAAGGGAGGGGGCGCAAGGGTCCAGCAGAGTGCGCGATCCACCGGCGCGCTGCTGCCTCCTCCCCCCGGCCCCCTCCCGGCGGCAGGGGGCGGTCTTCTTCTGGTGCGGCAGCTGGGAACCGGACGGCGCGACGGAGATCGCCTGGTCGCGGAGCTGGCAGGGCTGGTGGACGAGAGCGGCGTGTCCCTTTGCACCCTGACCGCGCTGGTGGTAGCGCGTGGCCCTGGGTCGTTCACCGGCCTGCGCTCCGGCATTGCCGCTGCTCAGGGTCTGGCGCGCGCCACGGGGGTGCCACTGATCGGTGTCGACTCCCTGGAGCTCGCGGCGCGGGCGGTAGAGGGGGAGGTGGGCGAGCGGGTCGCGCCCCTCGCCGCGGGTCGCAAGGGTCTCGTGTATGGCGCCGTCTTCGAGATCCTCGCCGCCGGGGAGATGCGGCGGATCGACCCGGTGGCAGAACGCACCTTCGCTCAGTGGCAGGGGCGCTGCGCGCCGGCGACGCGCATGGTGCTTGCCGGTGCGCCGGTCCCGGAGATCGCCCAAATGGAATCACCCACCCGGACGGCGCGGTTACGGGCGGCGGTCCGGTTCGCCGCGACGGCTGCCCCTTCCGAGCCCGGCGAGCTGCTCCCCCTCTACGTCCGCGACTGGATGTAACCCGCCGCCGGACCGCCCACGGGTGGCCAGCCGGTGGCCAGCGGTGGCCCTACCGGGGCCGGGGGGATGCACGAAGGTGCGGCGTGCCGGCCCGTTCGGCGCCGACACGCTGGCATGCGAAGTGCTGTCCCACGCTCGCGCACCACCATGGGAAGGGAGGGAGTTCCGTGCAGCGAGCCGTCGCCGTCGCCTGTCTCGCGTGTCTCATTTTGCTCTGCGGCAGGGCGGACGCCCTGGCCGTCGAGGCGGGGGACGCCGCCGGTGAGGATGCGCCGCCGCTCGTCCTGGCGGACGTGGTAATCACCGCCACCCGCAACGAGGCGGCGACCTTCGACGTCCCCGCCACCGTGGAGGTTCTGGATGCCGCTGATCTCCAGCAGCGGAGGCTCGCGCGCACCGTCCCGGAGGCGTTGCGCGAGGTGCCTGGGGTGATGGTCCAGAAGACCGCTCATGGCCAGGGCTCCCCGTACATCCGCGGCTTCACCGGCTTCCGCACCCTGTTCCTCATCGATGGCATCCGCCTCAATAACTCGGTGTTTCGCGACGGCCCCAACCAGTACTGGAACACGGTCGATCCTCTCACCATCGGCCGTCTGGAGGTGGTGAAGGGCGGCGGCTCAGTGCTCTACGGAAGCGACGCCATCGGCGGGACGGTGCACGCCGTCACCCGCGGCTTCGATCCATCCGGCGTCGCGCGCGGCTGGCAGCCGCGCCTGTACTACCGGTACGCCAGCGCCGAGGACGCCCACGTGGTCCGCGGTGAGGTCGGTGCCGCCGCCGGCGACGCCGTTCGCATCTTCGGCGGCGTGTCGTGGAAGGACTTCGGCGACGTGCGCGGCGGCCGCGAGATCGGTCTCCAGCCGAAGACCGGGTATGACGAGATCGACGGCGACATCAAGGTCGAGTACCTGATCAGCGACGATGCCAGGCTGGTCTTCGCACACCAGCAGGTGGATCAGGACGATGCGTGGCGCACTCACAAGACGCGGTTTGCCAGGAGCTGGGAAGGCACGGAGGTGGGCGACGAGCGGCGTCGCTCCCTCGATCAGATGCGTCGCCTGACCTATCTCCAGTACCGCGGCCGCGACCTCGCTCCGGCGGTCGACGGCTTGACCGCGAGCCTCTCCTGGCACACCCAGGAGGAGGAGCAACTCCGGATCCGTGACGACGGCCGCAGCGATCGCCAGGGCTTCGACGTCGATACCCTCGGCGCCTGGTTCCAGGTCGAGAGCGCCTCGCCCGTGGGGCGCTGGACCTTCGGCGGCGAGTGGTACCGCGACGATGTCTCGTCGTTTTTGAGGAAGTACGCCGCCGACGGCAGTCTCGCCTCGGTGGAAGTCCAGGGGCCGATCGCGGACGATGCCACCT
>JASFUG010000190.1:0-6326 GCA_050050395.1 Nitrospirota bacterium | reverse complement strand
CAAGAGTTTCGGCGGCAAGGCGTACGTCGCTCTCCTGCCGTTCGGAAACATCTTGTTCGACGCGCCGCGCTGGGATCGTCATCTCCGTAGCTGGCTGGAGGCGCATGGCGGCCTGCGATTCATCTTTCTGTCGCACCGCGACGACGTGGCCGATGCCCCGCGCTACGCCGAGCACTTCGGGGCCCACGTCTTCATCGGGGAATCCGACGCCGACGCCTATCGCGGTCCGCACCGCCATCCGCTCACCGCTCCCCACCCGGTGCGGCTTGGCGACTATCTAGCGGCGCAGCCGGTCGCCGGCCTCACATCGTCCGCCGAGCTGGACCGGCTACAGATCCTCCCCACACCGGGGCACACGGCGGGCCACTACTGCTTTCGCCTCGACGACCGGTTCCTGTTCACCGGCGACCACGTCGCCGTGAGCCGACTCACGGGCCGGTTGTACGCATTTCGCCGCCACTGCTGGCACGACTGGCACGAGCTCCTCGCCAGCGTCCGTCTCCTCCAGGACTACCCCTGCGAGTGGTTGCTTCCCGCCCATGGCCGCTACGGCCGGTTCCCGTGGCCGGAGATGCGCGCCATGCTCGCCGCCGTGGCCGTGAATGGCGCGGCATAAGCACGAACCTCAGCAGCGCAGTATTGGCTTCATCTGCGGAATGCAGGAAAGGGGCAGCAAGGCAGGAAACCTGTCCGCCAGGCCCGTCGCTCTCCGTCCCTTCCTGCCTTCCTGCGTTTCCTGCTCTTCTCAGATGAAATGCGCAGGTCGGTGGTAGTCGGCGCTACCGTTGCGTCCGCGTCCGCAAGCGGCATCAACGGCCGTTGCGCTTGTCATCGAGGAAGGTGAGCAGGGCGGGCAGCAGGGTCAGGTCACCGATCAGGGCGGTCACCACCGTGGCCACGGCGAGGATCGCGAAGTAGACGCTCGGCACGAAGTGGGAGAAGAGCAGGGTGCCGAAGCCGATACCGAGGATGATCGACGTGTAGACCATGGGCCGTGCCACACCGCGCATGGTGTGCGGCAGGGCGAGACGCATCCGGGGCTGGTGGCGGCGTTCCTGCTGGAGGTGGTTGATGAAGTGGATCGTGTCGTCCACCGCGAGGCCGATCGCAATGCTCGCCACCATGGCGGTGGCGGAGTTGAGCGGGATGCCAGCCCAGCCCATCAACCCCATCGCCAGGGTGATCGGGAAGACGTTGGGCACCATGGAGAGCAGGCCGAGGCGCCACGAGCCGCAGATCACCATCATCACCAGGCTGATGGTGACCACGGCGATCGACAGGGAGATCACCTGGGAGCGCACGATGAGATTGCTGATCACCGTGTAGAAGTGGGTGTACCCGGTAAGCTCCGGCCGCAGGTCGGGGAAGTCGCGGCTCAGACGATCGCGGATGGTTGCGAGCTGCTCCTTGAGGTGGGAGGTGCGTGATTCACTCTCTTGCAGGGAGATGTGGGCGACATCCCGATGTTCGGTGACGAAGCGCGCCATCTCCGTGGCGCCGGTGTCGGACAGTTCGAAGAACAGGTAACCCTGGGCCAGTGCCGCCCGCGAGTGGTCGGCCACCGGACGGCCGTCGATCTGGTTGAACAGGGCCTGTAGCAGGTCGACGGCGGAGGTGGCGCCGTCGATTCCGGGGAGGGTGGTGACCCACGCCTGGAATGCCGCCATCCTACCGAGCACCTCGGGATCGCTGAAGCTCCCCGGCTCCCCGTGTAGCACCACGTCCAGCGGGCGAACGCCGCCGAAGTGGCTTTGCAGGGTATGGGTGTCGCGGCGGGTGGGGCTGTCGTGGCGGAAATAGGTGAGGTCGTCGGTCTCCACCTGGATTCTCGGGATCGCGGCCAGCGCCGTGATCAGCAGGACGAGGCCGACCAGCAAGAACGGCACCGGATGGTCGGCGGTGAGCTGGCCGAGGCGCAGCATCCACGACGCCGCGCTGCCGCTGTCCGTGATGCGGACCTTGGTCGGCGTCGGCAACAGGTGCAGGGCCGCCGGCACGGCGGTCATGCTGATGACGAAGGAGCAGATCACGCCGATGGCGCTGAACTGGCCGAAGTCCTGCAACGCGGGGATGGGACTGAAGGTCAGGGAGGCGAACCCGATGGCCGTGGTGAGGGAGGTCATGAAGCAGCCGGGGCCGATGCGCAGCAACATCGCTTCGATGGCCGCCTTCTTGCCGAGCTCCGGGACTCGTACCAGGTAGTGGGTCAGGAGGTGCACCGAATCGCTCGCCGCGATGACCATGATCAGGGGCGGGATCATGGTAGTGACGCTGTTCACCATCCGGCCGGCAAGGATGTAGGCGGCGATTCCCCATGCGCTGCTGGCGACGATCACCCCCATCGGTACCAGCAGCCCAAGGCGGTTGCGGAACAGGTAGAGGAGACACAGGGCGGCTAGGGTCAGGGTGATCGGGACGAACACCTCTAGGTCGTCCCGCATGTAGCGGTTCATGTCCGCCTCGATGACCGGCTCCCCGGACAGGTAGGTGGCGGATCCCAGGGCGGCAAGCCGTTTGCGTACCGCCGTGGTGATGCGCTCGTACATGTGTCGGTCGGCACCGGGAGGTTTCAGGGTCACCAGGACCGCTAGGAGCTCACCGTCCGGGGAGAGGAGGCGATCGCGCAGGGTCGGATCGTTCGCCAGGCGCGTCAGGATCGCCGCACGCTGCGCGGCGTTTTCCGGGCTCGCCGTCACCGGTGGTGCGAAGTGGAGCGTGTCATCGCTGCCCCGGATCGACGGCGCGCTCACCAGCGAGTAGACCTTCACCACCCCGGGGATTGCCTCCAGGTCGGTCACCAGTGCCTTGAGGTCAGCGATCTGTCGGGGCGCGAAAGGATCGTCCGTGGCAATGCCGATGACCAGCGCCTTGTCGTTGCCGAACCGGTCCAGGAACTCGTGGTAGACGGTGATGTCGGGGCTGTCGGGGATCAGGAACTGGTCGAAGGAGGAGTCGAACCGCACGCCGGTCATCACGATCACCGCTGCTACGGTGATCGCGGCATCCACCGCGAGGAACCACCATGGCCACGCCGAGACCCGGCGGTCGAGCCAGGAGAAGGCGCGCTGCTGGATCATCGAGACGGCCTGGTGGGCGGAGGCGGAGAGATCGCGCACGGAGGGGGGAGCGGGCAGCGCGGTGCGCCGGGGAGGGGAGGTCTCGCCCAGTTCCCACGGCTCTGTCAACTGGCCGCCCACGGTGGTCCCCGCCGATCGCCCTGGTGCCGTGGGGCCGTTGTCGCTACAACAGCGGCCCGGAGATGTGATGGCGATCTATCGCGACGAGGTGGTGGTTCTGCGGCTGACCCCCTTCCGGGAGCGGGACCGGATCGTCCATACCCTGAGTCGCGCACGGGGGCGGCTCGGCCTGGTGGCACGCAGCGCACGGTCGCCGCGTGGTGCCCTGGCCTCACGTCTGGCGATCGCCAACCAGCTGGAGGTCACCTACCACCGCGGACCCCATGCGGAGCTGGGGACGTTGCGCGACGCCACGGTGCTGCGCGACCACCAGGGGCTGCAGGGCGACCTGGCGGGCTTCGCCAGTCTGGAGGTGACCCTCGAGGTCGCGGACCACCTGGGCCACGACGACAACCCGGAGCCGGACCTGTTTGCCGCCGTGTGCCGCGCCCTGGATATGCTGCACGGGGGCGAGGAGCGCGATCGTGGGATCGTGCTATACCTCCTTGCGGCCCTCGCCGGCTCCGGCCTGTGGGGCGGCACCGAGCGGTGCGAGCATTGCGGCCGGACCTGGGAGGGGGAAGTCAGGGAGATCCCTGGCGATGGGCACGCGCTCTGGTGTGGGCGGTGTGCGGCCGGCCGCGGACGCCCCTTTCCTGTCGGGCTCCTCAAGTCCCTGGGGCATCTCGCACTGCGGCCCGGGGATCGACTGCGCCTGACGCGAAACGAGGAGCTGCGGGCCGTCGAGTGGCTCACCGGTCGCATCGAGGCCCACACCCGCCGGCGATTGAAGAGCATCCCGTTTCTCTACGAGGTGTTGTGGGGCGGCACGCTCCACGGGTGATCGGCGTGGTGGTATCGCCCGCCAGCACGCCGACGCGCACCTCCGTCGCCGTGTTTCCGGGCCGGGCGTCCCCGGGCGCCTCACGGAGCGGCCGTGACGGAGCGTTGAGCCGTGGGGTGGCCCTGGCCTACTATGTGCAGCATTCACATAGGGTTGTCCCCATGTGGCACCCTCAGGAGGGTGGTGCGGCGGTGTTGGAGGAGCTACAGCGATTTCTGGAGATGCCGGTCGGGCAGATGTCCCTGCGCGAGGTCCTCGCCGCCGGGGCACTGGCGGCCATCGGTATCATCCTGGCCGGTAAGTACCGTCGTTACCGATTGCGCAAGGGGATCGGCAAGCACATGGTGGAGATGCGTTGCCTCGAATGCCACTGGCGCGGCCGCGCGGGCCGGTACGCGCGGCGCTGCCCGAAGTGCGGCTCCGTCTCGGTCCAGGTGGAGACCCTGACCACGTGACTCATGCGGGGCGGGTCCGGCCCTCGTGGTCGGGCTAGACGGGGCCGCCGGCGTGGCGCGGCGGTTCGACGACAAACGTTTCAGCGTAAGGAGATGACGATGCTAGAGATTGGCACGGCCATGCCCGCCTTCGCCTTGCAGGACGACGCGGACCGGACGGTACGCGCCCGCGACCTGAAGGGTAAGAAGGCGGTGATCTTCGTGTACACCAAGGCCTCCACCCCTGGCTGAACCCGCGAGGCGACTGCCTTCGGCGACCACGCCAAGGCATTTGCCAAGAAGGGGACGGTCGTCCTCGGGCTCAGTGGAGACTCGGTGGCCGCGCAGGCCAAGTTCAAGGCCAAGTACGGATTTCAGGTACCCCTGCTCAGCGATCCGGAACGGAAACTTCTCGGTGCGCTGGGGGCTCTCAAAGAGACGGAGCCGGGCAAGAGCAAGATCATTCGCTCGACGTTTGTCTTCGATGAGAAGGGCAAGCTGGTCAGGGTGTATCCCAACGTGAAGGTCGACGGCCACGCGGAGAAGGTGCTGGCCGACCTCGGGTAGCCCTGGGCTGCAGAAGCGGGTGTCTCGCAACGACGACAGGGCGGTGCAGGGAACGGGCTGCGGCGGGCCGGCGTTTCACCGCCAGCGACATGATGGGGATATGCTAGCCGTGCCGGCGGCGATCACGCCGCGATTCGTGACCTCTTTCGATCTCCGATGCGTCGCGATTGATTTGGCTGAAGTGAAAGGATCGAGTAAATGAAGAAGCCGATTTGGTGTCTTGCGCTGGCCCTGGGCTTGGCAGCGGCCGGACCGCCCGCGGCGGCAAGCCTCACCGCCGAGCAGATCATCGACAAGGTGAAGGCCAACGCCAAGGTGGACCAGGTGGAGTTCACCCTGCGAATGCTGCTGATCAACAAGCGCGGCGAGAAGCGCGAGCGCTCGGTCACCGCGATGAAGAAGGGGGTCGACGGGCGGCTGTGTTACCTGGTCCGGTTCCTCTATCCGGACGACGTCAAAGGCACCAGTCTGCTGACCATCGACCACCCGCCGGGGGAAGAGGACGACCAGTTCATCTATCTGCCGGCCTTGCACCGGACGCGGCGCATCTCCAGCTCGGAGAAGAGCAACAGCTTTCTCGGCACCGACTTCGCGTATGAAGACTTCCAGGCTCGCGAAACCGGCGAGGACGTCCACGTCCTGGTCGGCGAGGAGGAGGTAGGGGGCGCGCCGTGCTATCGTATCGAGTCGCGCTCCAAGACGCCGGAGACCGCGACCTATTCCCGCGTGGTGACCTGGGTGCGCAAGGACATCTTCGTGGCGGTGCGGGGCGAGTACTACGACCGCGACGGCAAGCTCCTCAAGGAGCTCAATGTGCGGAAGCTGGAGAAGATCGATGGCATCTGGACGGCGACCCAGGCGGTGATGACCAACGTCCAGAAGGATCACAAGACCCTGCTCGACATCGTCAAGGTGGAGTATCACAAGCCGCTGCCGGACGAGCTGTTCACGCGCCAGTCCCTGGAGCGGGGGTAGGCCCGCAGCGCTCGTCCTTCGATGGTACGTGACGGGCGCGAGGACGACGGTTTGTACGGTCGGGGAGGAAGCGGGTTCGGGGTGGGGCTGGTGGCGTTGCTCGCCGCATGTCTCCTGCTTACACCGGCCTACGCCCGCGGCGCGGCCGACGAACAGGCGCTGCGTGCCCAGATTGCGCACGCCGAAGGCGCGGAGCTCCACGCCTTGCTCCGGCGGTGGGTGGAGCTGCGCCGCCAGGTCCCCGCCGCGCCGAAGGGCGAGCCGGCGGTGATCACCATCGACACGGGAGTCGGCGACGAGTTCGACGAGTTCGCCGCCTTCAGCGAGCCG
>JASFUG010000189.1:0-6347 GCA_050050395.1 Nitrospirota bacterium | reverse complement strand
GTCCTCGAGCGGGTCCGGGACAAAGGCGTCCATGCGGAGCTCGTCGGGCTGTAGCGCGCCACCAGCTTCCGCGCCGGCCGGACCGGCACGGAAGGCCAACCCGATCCCGTCCTGTGGGGCCCTTCCTGCGCCGCCGCCGACAAGCGCCACTTTGCCCAGTCCTCGGAGCACTGCGTCGAGCAGGCCGGCGGTTGTTGATCCCGTAGATCTGTATCGGACTTTGCAGCCGCCGCCTTCGCCAGCCTTTGATCACGGACGTTGAGGTGCGAATGGCGGCGCGATGTCTCTGAGTCCCTTCGCGGCTCCCGCTGTTCGGAAAGAGGGAAAAACACAGCTAATCCTTCGCGTCTTTACCCCTTGGCGTCTCGGGGTTCGGCAGTGCCACCAGGCGCTGTCTTGGTCTGGGCCGTGCGGTGGCCGCCGTGAAACAGCGAGTAGACCACCGGGATCAATGCGAGGGTGATCAGGGTCGAGGAGGTGAGCCCTCCGACCACGACGCGCGCGAGGGGTGCCTGGGCATCGGCACCCTCGCCGATGCCGAAGGCCAGGGGCAGCAAGGCGAGGATGGTGGTGAAGGTGGTCATTAGCACCGGCCGTAACCGGCGCCGTCCCGCCTCCGCCGCGGCATCGTCGGTAGCCATGCCGTCACGGCGCAGGCGCCCCGCCTGATCCACCAGGAGGATGGCGTTGTTGACCACGATACCGCCCAGCATGATGCAGCCGATGCCGGACTGGAGGTTGAGGGTCGTGTCGGTGATGAACAGGGTGAGGAGCACGCCGATGGCGGCCAGCGGCACGGTGAGCATCACGATCAACGGGTCGATGAACGACTCGTACTGGGCGGCCAGCACCATGTACACGAGGACCAGGGCCAGGATCAGGGCGACCGCCATCTCCCGGAAGGCCCTCTGCTGCTCCTCGAAGTTACCGGCGACGGTCAGCTCGTAGCCCAGAGGGAGGGGGATCTGTTCCAGGCGGCCCTGGATGTCCTCCGCCACCGATCCCAGGTCTCGCCCGGCCACGTTGCCCACGACCGCGTTCATCCGTTGCTGGTCCTTGCGCTCGATGGTCACCGGACCGCGGCCGGTCTCGGTGGTCACCACGTTGCGCAGGGCCACCAGCCCTTGCTCGGGGGTGCGCAGGGTGAGGTCGAGGATCTCCTCCAGGGAACGCTTCTCGGCGTCGGCGAGCTGGACCAGGATGCGGTAGGAGTTGCCTTCCACCCGGTATTCGCTGGCCTTGGCGCCGGCCACGGCGATCTGGATGGCCTCGGTGACGTCACGCACGCTCAGGCCGAGGACCGCCACCTTGGCGCGGTCGACCTCGATCTCCTGCTGCGGGATACCGGCCTCGCGACTGAGCTCCACGTCCGTGATGCCCGGCACGTCGCGGATCTGCTCCGCCACCTGGCGGGCGAGGAGGCCCAGGGTATCGAGGTGGAAGCCGCGCACCTCCACGGTCACCCCTTCCTCGGCACTCAACAGGCGCTCCAGGAGGAACTGACCCTGGGGGGCACGGGTGCGGATCGTCATGCCCGGGACCTTGCCCGTCAGCCGCTCACGCAGATCATTTGCGATCTCCGTGTTGGAGCGGTCGCGATCCCGGGCGGGCACCAGGGAGAGGCGGATCTGGGAGCGGGCCTTGGAGCTGCCGAAGGTGCCGGAGGCGGTGATGCTCACGACCGACGAGACCGCCTCCGGGACCGCATCGAAGACGATCCGCTCCATGATCCGGGATTGCCGGTCGACGAGCTCCAGCCGGGTGCCTTCCTCCATCTCGCCGGTGATCCGCACCTCGCCCTCGTCGCTGGGGGGGATGAACTCGGACCCGATGAAGGGAAACAGCGCCAGGCTGGCCGCGAAGATCGCCACGGCGGCGAGCAGGGTGGACCCGCGAAAATGGAGCAGCGATTGCAGGAAGGCGCGGTAGCCGTCTTCCACCGCCGCGAGGCGGCGCCCGGCTCGGGCCGCCAGCCGGTCCTGCCAGCGCCCGGCGCGGTCCTCCTCGGCCCGGGTGAGCATGCGCGAGGCGAGCATCGGCACCAGGCCGAGCGCTACCAGCAGAGCGCAGCCCAGGGAGAACATGATGACGTACGCCAGCTCCTTGAACAGGACACCGGACACCCCCCGGACGAAGACCAGCGGCAGAAAGATCACCAGGGTGGTCACGGTGCCGGCCACCACCGCCGAGACCACCTCCTCGGTGCCGTTGACTGCCGCCTCGGCCGGTGCGTCGCCCGCTTCGGTGCGGCGCCGGAAGATGTTCTCCAGCACCACCACCGAGCTGTCCACCATCATCCCCACCCCGAGGGCGAGTCCGCCCAGGGACATGAGGTTCAGGGTGAAGCCGCCGAACAGGAGCAGCGCGAATGTGGCGATCAGCGAGATGGGAATCGCCACGGAGATGACCAGGGTGCTGCGCAGGTTACGCAGGAAGAACAGTAGCACCAGCACCGCCAGCATGCCGCCGTAGAGCAGGGAGCGGGCGACGTTGGCGATGGCGCGCTCGATGAAGTTGCCCTGGTTGATGACCGGCACGATGTGGATCTGGGGAAAGGCGCGGTTGATCTCGTCGACCTCCGCCAGCACCCGCTGTGCCACCTCCACGGTATTCGCCTCCGGCTGCTTGCGGATGGCGATGCGCAGGCCGCGTTCGCCGTTGACCCGGATGATGCGCGTGAGCTTCTCGTAGGTGTCGCGCACGCCGGCGACCTGCCCCAGGGTGATCACGACCCCGTCGCGGCGACCGATCACGGTCTCGCGGATCTGGTCCAGGTCGTGGAACTCCGCGGGCGCCCGCAGGGTGACCTCGTACTTGCCCTCCTCGATCTTTCCCGCCGGCAGGTCGAGATTGGCACCCTCGATGGCCTCGATCACGTGGTGGAGCGGGAGCCCGAGGGCATTGAGCTTGGCCGGGTCCAGCTCCACCCGCACCTCGCGGGTGAACCCGCCCCAGGGATCCACCTGGGCGACCCCTGGGACGCGGGCGAACCGGTAGCGGATCTGGTCCTCGACGAGCTGGGTCAGCTCCACGGGGTCCAGGTGGCTCGAGATGCCCAGCAACACCACCGGAAAGGTGTCCACGTCGAACTTGCTGACCCGCGGCCCGACGATATCGTCCGGCAGCTCGCTGATCTCGTCCTCGAGGGTGGCCTGGATGTCCACGGCGGCGGCATCGATGTTCGTGCCCCATGCGAAGCTCACCCGCACGCGGCTGTTGCCCTCGTAGGACTGGGAGCTGATCTCCTCCACCCCGGGTACGGTGGCGATGATCTCCTCGACGATCTGGGTGACGAGACGCTCCATCACCACGGGATCGGCGCCTATGTACTCGGTGCGCACGGTGATGGTGGGCAGCTCGATGCTCGGCAGGAGATCGATCTGCAACCGGGTCAACGCCATGGTGCCCAGCACCACGACCATCAGGGTGACCATGGTGGTGAAGACCGGCCGGCGGACGCTGGCGCGGGGCAGGTTCACTCCGCCGCGTCCCCGCCCACCTCGACGCCGGACCCGTCGTCCAACAACTGCTGGCCCAGGGTGACGACGCGGCCGCTCAGCCCGTCACCCATCACCTGGACCCTCCCCGCCTCGCGGATTCCCACCTCCACCGGCCGCCAGGTGACGCTGCCGCCGTCGGCCGCGACCACGAACACGCCCTGCTGGCCGTCGCGATTGGCCAGCGCCTGCTCCGGCACCACGGTGGCGTCGGCCAAGGACTCCAGCACCACGCGGGCCCGGGCGTACAGGCCGGGCTTCAGGCGGTGATCGGGATTGGCTACGCTCACCTCCACCCGGGCCTGGCGGGTGTTCTCGCGGAACACGGGTGCGATGCGCGATATCTCTCCGTGGAAGGTCTCGCCCGGGTAGGCGTCGGTGGTCAGCGCCACGGCCTGGCGCGGGCGCAGCGACGCGTAGTCGCGCTCGGTCACGAAGAACACGGCGGTGATGGGATCGAGCTGCACGATCCGCAGCAAGGGTGCGTTGGCGGACACCGTCTCTCCCTCGTCCACGAACCGTTCGGCCACCACTCGCGTCTCGTCACTTCCCTGCCAGGTGGCGCGAACCCGGGTGTAACCTAGGCGGATGCGCGCCGCCTCCAACTCGGCCTCGGCCCGCGTCACCTGTGCCAGGCTGACCTGGACGTGGGCCTCCTTGGCCAGCTGATCCGCCTTGACCACGTCGCGCTGGGAGACCGAGCTGACCCCCCGTTCGCTCAACTTATCGAGGCGTGCCAGCTCCCGTTCCGCGATGACCAGCAGGCTCCGGGCCTCGACCAGGTTCGCGCGGGCCACCGCCAGATTGGCCTCGGCCTGGGTCACCGC
Source organism: Nitrospirota bacterium (assembly GCA_050050395.1). Taxonomy (GTDB): domain Bacteria; phylum CG2-30-53-67; class CG2-30-53-67; order CG2-30-70-394; family CG2-30-70-394; genus DASWHD01. The sequence continues at coordinate 2,023 of JASFUG010000189.1, read as the reverse complement.
CTGCCGGTACTCCGCGTCGTCGAGGCGGGCCACGAGCTGAGCGCGGGTGACGTCGTCCCCCAGATCCACGTCCAGCTGGACCACGCGGCCGTCGATCTTGGGTGACACGGTAAACTCGGATCTCGCCTCCATGGTGCCGGTGAAGTTACGTCGCCGCGTGATGGGTCGGCGCTCGATGTTCGCCACCTCCACCGGTACCGCCCGGACACCGCCTTCCCCTCCCTGCCCGCGGGAGGCGTCGGTCTGCTGCATGCGCTCGCGCACCACCCAGCCCGCACCAATCGCCACGAGAAGGGCAAGGACGATTGGACCGAGGACGTTGCGACGCATGGGTTACCCGGTGTCGTTGAAGAGCGTGACCGCCTCCAAGCCGGTCCACGGTCTTTATCATAACGGCGGCGAGTTGTGTGGCCCTCCCGACCGAGACCCACGGCGAGATCGGAAGGGCCCGGTGATCGCGGACCTCCCCTCCGGTCCCGTCCTTCTCTTGCCCCCGCGTGACGCGGATGGGGGTCAGCGATTGCAGGGGGCAGGGTGGCTTGCCGGCGGAGCGGCGCGGAGCCGGGTGGCGGCGATGCGCGCGGCTCGAATGGTGGAGGACGACACAAGGTCCGCCGCCGGTCGTCGCCAACGTCACTGCTTCGCTGCGGCTGTCCACAGCTTTGTCTCAGTCTGCGACGCGAGGTTGAGCCATGCGTCTCAATTGTGAACAATCTGCACAGGATCCTTGGCGGGCGACTCGACTGCTCATCGAGGCGTAATGCGTTGTTTCCCGAGGTGACGGTGCGTCCTCCGTCACCGCCCGTCCGAGCTTCGGGTGTTGGCACATGCGTTGCGAAGGGGATGATCGGAGAAGTGTACCGTTTCGCCGTGAGAGCGCGGCGTTGCAGGGAACGGGCTGGTCGGTGGGTTGATTGGAGGGGCGTGGCGGGATGGCCGCGACGATCGAGAGAGCGACTGTGGCGAGATGGCTTGGCCCGCGGGTCCGGTTTCTGGCAGTCGTCTGTGTCCTCCTCGTCGTGCCCGGGACCGCTCACGCGTTCGTCGCCTTCGAGTCCGGCCACGTGCGGCCCCTTGCCATGTCGCCGGACGGAAGCCGCCTGTTCGCGGTCAACACGCCCGACGGTTACCTGGAGATCTTCGACGTCCAGGCAGGGGGCCTGAGCTACCGAGAATCGGTGCGGGTCGGCCTGGAGCCGGTGGCGGTGGCGGCGCGCAACAACTCCGAGGTGTGGGTCGTGAACCACCTCTCGGACAGCGTCAGCATCGTCGACGTGGCGGCTACGCCGCCGCGGGTGACGGCTACCCTGCTGGTCGGCGACGAGCCACGGGACATCGTGTTCGCTGGACCCGGGGGTGAGCGGGCCTTCATCACCACCGCCCATCGCGGCCAGAACAGCCCGTACACGGATCCGGCCAATCCCGGCGAAGTGACCACGCCGGGCATCGGTCGCGCGGACGTGTGGGTCTTCGACGCCACCGATCTCGGGGCGGGTCCGGGGGGTACGCCGCTGACGATCGTCACTCTGTTCGGCGATACGCCGCGGGCGCTGGCGGTCAGTCCCGACGGCGGCACCGTGTATGCGGCGGTGTTCCAGTCCGGAAATCAGACGACTACCCTCAACGAGGGCGCCGTCTGCGACGGCGGCGCCGGCGCCGCACCCTGCACGGTGGACGGGGCGACGGCGCCCGGTGGATTGCCGGCACCGAATCAGAGCACCGGCGCGGTGCCCCAGCCGGAGGTGGGATTGATCGTCAAGTACGACGGGTCCCACTGGGTCGATGAGCTGGATCGCCAGTGGGACGGGCTGGTGCGCTTCGATCTGCCGGATCTGGACGTCTTCGCCATCGATGCCGATGCCGACCCCCCGGCGGAGGTGGACGCCTACGCCCACGCGGGCACCGTGCTGTTCGACATGGCGGTGCACCCGGTGACCGGCAAGGTCTACGTCTCGAACACCGAGGCCGTCAACCACGTGCGCTTCGAGGGCAGCCGGGATCCGGGTGATCCCACCTCCACGGT
>JASFUG010000188.1:0-6366 GCA_050050395.1 Nitrospirota bacterium | reverse complement strand
CCTCCAGGATGACGCTCCCTGTGGAGGGAGCGGTTGTGTTTGGGCCGTCGAGGGCGGCCTGACCGCGGCGGACGATGTCGGTGGCAGCCCCATGGGTGCAGCCCAGAGGTCGCTTGCCTCACGGAACCCTCTTTTCCGTGAAAAGCCCCCTCCGGTTCCCAACCGGATTCTGAGCGGGTCCCCGGACCACGCACCCTCTCCATCTCGCCAAGACCAATAAACATTTACTATAGCAATGGACTCTAATGGGGCATCTGAAAACGATGTGTAAACGGATAACGGTTAAATAAAATTAAACGAGTGTTGTTTCTTTCATAGGGCGCAGCGGAGTCCCGTGCTCGAGGGGGATCTTCCGCGTGATGGAGTCCAGCCCTCGGCTCCTTGCCGTGATGCCAACGTAGGGGAGGGGTTGATCCCCTCCCGCGGACGGAGCTGCCGCGGGTGCCCGGCCGAGCACGGGCGGGGGTAAACCTCGCCCCTATGCGGGGAATGCGGAGACGGAGGGGCTAGAACAGCACCGGATCAATGCCGCCGTGGGTGGCAGGGTGGACAAGCTCCTCCTCCTTGTGCAGGCGGATCATGACGGAGATGTCGGGCGGGATGACCGCCAGGGTACCGGCCTTGCCGCAACAGCCATCGGGCATGGCCACGTTCCGCCCGGGGAGGACGTTGGCCAGGACCCGCGGCGCACCGTGGGGCTCCATCGGGGTGTGGCACGGCTTGTGGTATAGGCACTTGCGCCCCGGTACGCCGCACATGGAGCCGCCCTTCTCGATGAGCAGCTCGTGGATGTCCAGCAGCCGGCGGTCATGCGTGCTCGACTGGGGTACGCTGTGGTGCAGGAGGCATCACTGATCGGTGCGCAATCTGCGAAGGGAGGTGAAGCGATGACAAACGTTCTGGCCCTGTCCATCCGTGACTATTGCTACCACGAGCGGCGCAAAGACCACACTTGTGAGATCCTTCACGACGTGATCAGCCGCAGCGAGACCGGGATCGAGGGGACGTGCGGGGAGACCATCGAAGCGGATCGCGAGCAGGTGCGGCAGCGCCTGCTCCACGAGCTTGCCGGGGGCGCCTACAACGGGATCTTCGTCTGCGGGGCAGTGGGCGTCGCCCCGAATGACTTCATGCCGGAGCTCCTCGTGGAGATCTGCGACAAGCACCTCTTCGCGCTCAGCTACGAGATGTGGAAGGCGATCCACCGCATGTCGCCGGTGGGTCCCTTGATCCGGCCGCGGGCGGGGATCAGCGGTAAGACCCTGATGCTTGCCCTGCCCGGCGGGCCGAAGGCGGCGCGGGCTGCCCTGGAGGCGGTGCTGACGTGGTTGCCGGTGACCATGGCATGGGCGGCCAACGAATCCCCGGTCTGTCCCCCCCACAGCCAGTGGGACGACTGGGTGTAGCACCTCGGAGCGCCCGCCGTATCAGGAGGCGGTTCACCGGGCGCCGTGAGGCGAACGTAGGGGAGGGGGTTATCCCCTCCCGCAGGCGGACCTACCGCGGTGCTCGGGCCAGGTGACGGGCGGGGATAAACCCCGCCCCTACGTGGGGTTGCCGGGTAGGTGCCCTAGAACAGCACCCGCTCGATGCCGCCGTGGGTGGCGGCGTGTACGAACTCCTCTTCCCACTTCTCGCCCAGGGTGCGCTCGGCCAGCTCGCAGACGATGTAGTCGGCCTTCACGTCCATCGCTTCCAGGCGGGAGAGGCCCTGGAGACAGGCGGGGCAGGAGGTCAGAATCTTGGTGTCGCCCAGCTCCCCCTCGGCCCGGTGGCCGACGGCGCGCTCGATCTCCTCCTCCTTGCGCAGGCGGATCATGGCGGAGATGTCCGGGCGGGTCACCGCCAGGGTGCCGGCCTCGCCGCAGCAGCCGTCGGGAATCGGCACGCTCTTGCCCGGCAACAGGTTGGTCAGCACCTTCTGCGCGCCGTGGGTCTTGAGCGGGGTGTGGCACGGCTCGTGGTAGAGGTACTTGCGGCCGGGCACGCCGTCCATGGAGACGCCCTTCTCCATCAGGTACTCGTGGATGTCGAGGAGGCGGGCGTCGGGAAAGATCTTGGACAGCTCGTAGCCGAGGAGCTGGTCCATGCAGGTGCCGCAGGAGACGATCACCGCCTTGATGTCGAGGTAGCCGAGGGTGGTGGCCATGCGGTGGAAGAGCACCCGGTTGTCCGCATTGATGCGGTTGCCGAGGGCCTCCTCGCCGCTGCTCGACGCCGGGAAGCCGCAGCACAGGTAGCCCGGCGGCAGGATGGTCTGCACCCCCTGGTCGTAGAGCAGGGCCTCGGTGGCCAGGGAGATCTGCGAGTACATGCGCTCCGAGCCGCAGCCGGGGAAATAGAACACGGCCTCGTCGCCCGCCTTCTCCGGGTGGCGCAGGATGGGGATGGTCTTGCCGTCCTCGATGCCCAGGGCGGTACGCGCGGTCTTGCGCGCCACCGCCGGCAGGGGGGTGTCGATGAAGCGCAGCACCTGCGGGACGATGCCCTGGGTGTTGGGCGTGGTGTGGCGGGTGCGGCCGTCGAACAGGCGCAGGCGCTTGCCCCAGTCATGCAAGGTGCGCTGTACCGCGAAGCCGATGCGCATGAAGAGCAGGCGCGCGGTCTTCACCGCCCCCGGGCTGGTGAGCACCAGGAATAGCATGGCGACCTTGGCCGCGGGCCGGAACCGTGCCACCCCCTTGTCCTTGAGCAGCCGGCGCAGGGCGACGCTCACCTCGCCGAAGTCGATGTTCACCGGACACGGCGCCTCGCACTTGTGGCACACGGTGCAGTAATCGGCGACGTCCTGGAGGTTGCCGAACTCGTCCAGGGAGATGCCGGCACGGGTCTGGGACTCGTAGAGGAAGGCCTCGATGATCATCCCCGCCGCAAGAATCTTGTTGCGCGGCGAGTAGTGCATGTCGCTGTGTGGCGAGTGGGTGTTGCACACCGGCTTGCACTTGCCGCAGCGGATGCACGGGGCGATGGTCTCGGCGATCTCCTCCAGCTCCGCCGCCTTCATCAAGATCGCCTCGCTCTCCAGGAGGTTGAAGGACGGCGTGTAGGTGAGGGCGATGGGCGCGACGTCGGTGAGCTTGCCCGGGTTCATGTGGTCGTCCGGGTCGACGCTCCGCTTGTACTCGATGAACGCCTCCACCACCTCGGGCTTCATGTACGGCAGCTTGGTGATGCCGATGCCGTGCTCGCCGGAGATCACCCCGCCCAGCTCCACGGCCTTGGCCATCACCTTCTCCACCATGTGGTGGGTGGTGCGCATCATCTCGTAGTCGTTGGAGTTGACCGGGATGTTGGTGTGCACGTTGCCGTCGCCGGCGTGCATGTGGGTGGCGATCACCACCCGCGAGCGCAGCCGGCGGCCGTGGATCTCTTTGAGATCGGAGATGACGTCGACATAGCTCTCGAACAGGGCGACGAGCGGCTTCTCCACCTCGCGCCGGTAGGAGATGCGCAGGTCGCCGCGCTGGATGACCCGGAACAGGCTCTCGTCGCCGCGGATCACACCGGCTGGGAGATAGTCCGCCAGCTCCAGGGCCGGGCGGTCGAGGCCGTCGACGAAGCGCTGCCAGCAGCCCGCCACCTGATCGATCAGCTCGATCCCTTCGCGCAGCTTGCGGGAGAGAAACTCGCTCGGGCGGTCCGCCTGCTGCTCGTTCGCCAGCCGCGCGCGCAGCCGTGCCCGCTGGGCGCGGATGATGTCCAGCTTGTTGTGGGTGGAGAGCTCGATGTTGAGGCGCTCGATGAAGTCCGCGTACTCGGTGAGCCGTGGCAGGGGAATGACCACGTCCTCGTTGATCTTGAAGGCGTTGGTGTGGCGCGCGATGGCCGACATTCGCCCGCGCACCTTCCAGAACGCGGTGCGCGCCTCCTCGTCCACCGCGATGAATCCCTCGCCGTCCCCGGCCGCCGTCATGCGGCAGATCTCGGAGGCCATGCGCGCGACCCGCGCCTCGTCGTCGCCCCCCAGGTCGATCAGCAGCACCACCCGGGCACGCACGCCACGCGGCGACTTGGTGTGGTAGCCGGTCGCCTTGACGTACTTCTCATCGAAGTGCTCCAGGGAGGTGAGGTGCACGCCGTCGTCGGCGTCGACGCGGTTCTTGATGGCGACGATCGCCCCGGTCGCCTCCGATAGCTCGTCGCCGAAGAACTCCAGACACAGGGTGCGGGTGTGGGGGAAGGGCTTGTGCAGGACGAAGGTGGCGGAGGTGACGATGCCGTCGGTGCCCTCCTTCTGGACCCCCGGCAGGCCGCCGAGGCGCTTGTTGGTGACGTCCTTCACCAGGCCGGTGGCGCGGAACTCGCTGCCCGGGATGTGCAGGGTCTCCGGCTCGCCACGGCGGGTGTGGCCGTCCGCCTGGTAGCGGGTGATGCGGTAGGTGGCCGTCACGTCAGGGCCGATCTTGCCCATGTTGTGATCGAGGCGCTTGACCTCGAAGGGCAGGCCGTCGGGATCGATCATCCGCCACGACAGGAGGTTGTCGACGCAGGTCCCCCACATCACCGCCTTCTGGCCGCCGGCGTTGGAGGCGACGTTGCCGCCAATGGTGCACGCCCACAGGGAGGTCGGGTCGGTGGCGAAGACGTAGCCCGCCGCCTTGGCGCGCTCCGTCACCCGGCCGGTGACCGCGCCGCACTGGGCGGCGATGGTGGTGATGAAGGCACGGGCCGGATCGGTGGCGCCCTCGTTCTTCTGCTCCACGACGTCGCCGATGCGGTCCAGCTTCTCGAGATTGATCACCACGCTGCGGGGAAAGAGGGGCACCGCGCCGCCACACAGGCCGGTACCGCCGCCGCGGGCGATGATCGTCAACCCGAGCTTCTTGCACACGCGCACCACCGCGCCGATCTCCGCCTCGCTGTCCGGGGTGAGGACGGCGAAGGGAGTCTCCAGACGCCAGTCGGTGGCGTCCGTCATGTGGCTCACCTTCATGAACGGCGAGAAGTGGATGTTGGCCCGCGCCGTCACCTTGGTGAGTGCGGTCCGTGCCCGGCGCCGGGCGCGCTTTTCGTCCGCGACGCCGTGGCGGAAGTCGCGCACCAGGGCGCGTGTCTTCTTGGCCACCCGCAACGCGGTCGGATTGTCCTGCGCGCGGTCCTCGATGGACTGCAGGCGGTCGTTGTGCTTCTCGCTGAGCACGCGGAGCCGCTTGGGATTCTTCAGCAGGTCTTCTTGCAGGTAGGGATTGCGGGTGATCGCCCAGATCTCGCCCAGGATCTCGAATAGCCAGCGCGCCGAGCGGCCGGTCTGGCGCTGGTCGCGCAGGGCGTTGAGGTCGTCCCACGACTCGCCATCGAGGAGACGCAGGACGATCTCCCGGTCGGAGTACGAGGTGTAGTTGAACGGGATCTCACGAATCCGCGGCTCGGCGTCGGGCGCGGCGAGGTCCGCGCCGGCCAGGGTCGGGGCGGTCTCCGCGTCGAGGAGTGCAGTAGTGGTCTGATCAGAAGTTGTCATGCGGAGACTCGCATTAGAGTGGACGACATCCTAGGACAACCATTCACTGTGTACATCCTCCCCGCGCAGTGTGCGATGGCCGGTCGCGTACGTCTCGGATTGGTAAAGCGCTCGGCGCCGACTGAACGGTCATGTCTTGCCCGCTGGGTGACGGACCGCCAACCGTAACGGCGTGGACGACCGAACGGTGTAGAGCTGGCGCGTGCTTGTTAGGCGGCAGTCTTCACATCGGATAAGCGCCCTCCGGACGCGGGAACAGACCGGTCCTAGGGACGCCACCGTAAACTGCCTTTTTGTCATCGTCTTCGGTCAGTTTGTCAGGAGCTACATGACACCGCTGGCCGAATTCGGTCAACGCTGATCGGGCGGGCGGTTTGCTGGTCTGGTGAAGAGCCGCGCAAGTGTCTGTGAACAGGCGACGCGGGAGTTTGGCAGTCTGCGGGCACGTGAATTGCACCTCTGCAGTCGCGTTTTCGAAAATTTCATCTAGCCACCGTCGCGTCGAGGGGAAATTGCAGCGCGGCGGGGGAGTGGCTATGGGAGAACAAAGCCGCGGCGGCAGCGCGGCGATCTTCGGGTGTCTGGGCAAATGGACCGCGGCGGGAAGCTGCCGACGATCCGTAACACAGGCGTTCGTCCGGCCATGTGGGGTGGCCGTTTCACCTCCCGACTTCGTAACCGGTGGTGCTCTGGAGGCAATGGAATGAAGAGGACAAAGGAGGAATCGGCGATGGTAGGGACCACTTGTCGCTGTCGTTGGACGAGGTTTGCGGTGCTCGCATTGGGGCTGTCCCTGGTGGTGCCGGCCCCGGCGGCGTTCGCGGTAATCGCGCAGATCAACCCGAGCCAGGACAACTCCCTGGCCGAGGACTTTCCGGACAACAGCTCCGGGGCGTGTGACTCGATCT
>JASFUG010000187.1:0-6420 GCA_050050395.1 Nitrospirota bacterium | reverse complement strand
AACCCGTACCATGAATTCCGGCAAGATCCCCATTAGCTTCCTCCTGTTCATCGCCGTGGTATCCGTGGGTACCTACGTCGGCTGGCAGCTCGGTCGTCCGTGGATGTCCTACTACCAGTTCAAGGACCAGGTCCACCAGATAGTGAACGCTGCCGCCGTGATGACCAGCGAGAAGAGGCTGCAAAACCGTATCTACGACGCGGTCGACGAGAGCGGGGTGTGGATCGAAGATCCGAAGCACGATGTACACGTCTACTTCCGACCGGGCCATGCCAGGGTCACCGCCGAGTGGACCGAGTTCGTCTTCTTCCCGTTCGACATCGAGTACTCGCACGACTTCAGCGTCGACGAGAGCGGCTCGTTCGATTAGCGGCCGGTCCACGGCGCCGGGGGAGCCCGATTGCCCTCTGCCGTCCTGAGCCGCCGGCATCACGGACGGGGGGTGCGGAGGTTTCCACCGAACTCCGCATCGTGGACCGGGCCAGCTTGACTCGCCACGGACCCGCGCGTAGCCTCGGTGCACTCTTTAACCGGGCCCCGTGAGGCTCGAAAGAGTGCTGCGATGCGAAGCTGCGCCTTTGAGATTCTCTTCCACGAGAACCGGGGGCGCATTTTTCTGTCGCCACCGGACGCGGGGCGGGCCGAGCGATGACCGCCCCGGAGCCTCGCATCGAGATCGCCCGCCCCCTGGCGGGAGAGGCGTTCGGCCGCACCATCAGCCGGATGGCGCACGAGATCATCGAGGCCCACGAAGACCTCGGGCCGGCCGTCCTTGTCGGCGTGCGTAGCCGCGGCAGCCACCTTGCCCGGCGCCTGGCGCGGCGTATCGCGGAGATCGCCGACATCCAGGTTCCCGTGGGCACCCTGGATATCACCCTGTATCGCGATGACCTGCGGGCGCGAAGCGACTATCCGGACCTGGTGCGCACCGAGATCCCGGTCGATCTCGAGGGCGCCCTGGTCCTGCTGGTCGACGACGTGCTCTACACCGGCCGGTCGATCCGCGCCGCACTCGAGGGGCTGATGGCCCTCGGCCGCCCGGCGCGCATCGAGCTGGCCGTACTGGTGGATCGCGGCCACCGTGAGCTGCCGATCCGCGCCGACTACGTCGGCAAGAACGTTCCGACGTCGCCGACCGAGACCATCCGCGTGCGGTTCGTGGAGGACGGTGCGGACGAGGACGCGGTGTGCCTCATGGCCCTACCCGAGGGCAAGCACGCCGGCTAGCCGAGGAGAGCCCCAATGCCGAACGTCATCGACGACCCAGCAACCTCGGCGCCCGCCAGGCCGTTCCCCCACACCGACCTCCTCGACACGGCCGGTCTGGGTGCCGGCGACATCACGTATCTCCTCGACCAAGCGGAGAGCTTCTACGAGATCGGCCAGCGGGCGGTAAAGAAGGTGCCGACCCTGCGCGGCATCACCATCATGAATTGCTTCTACGAGCCCTCGACCCGCACTCGCTCGTCGTTCGAGCTGGCGGGCAAGCGGCTGTCGGCGGACGTGATCAACTTCTCCGCCACCGGGTCGTCGGTGAAGAAGGGCGAGAGCCTGCGCGACACGGCGCGCAACCTGGAGGCGATGGGCACCGACCTGATCGTGGTCCGCCACCCCGCCTCGGGAGCCGCCGCCTACCTCGCCCACCACCTCTCCGTGCCGGTGATCAACGCCGGCGATGGCTGCCACGCCCACCCCACCCAGGCGCTCCTCGACCTGTTTACCCTGCGTCGCGCCAAGGGGCGCCTGCCCGGATTGAAGGTGGCGATCGTCGGAGACATCAGCCACTCGCGGGTCGCCCGGTCGAACCTCCTGGCCATGCGCACCATGGGCATGGAGGTGCGCGTCTGTGCCCCGCGCACCCTGCTACCGGCGGGGGTGGAGCACTACGGCTGTCAGGTGTGTACGAGGCTGGAGGAGGCGGTGGAGGGGGTGGACGCCATCATGATGCTGCGCATCCAGATGGAACGGCAGAGCGGCCACACCTTTCCCAATCTGCGCGAGTACGCTGCCCACTACTGCCTCAACCGCCATCACCTCGCACTCGCCGCGCCGGACTGTGCGGTGATGCACCCGGGGCCGATCAACCGCGGTGTCGAGCTCACCCACGAGCTGGCGGACGCCGCCCCCTCCCTGATCCTCAGCCAGGTCACCAGCGGCGTGGCGGTGCGCATGGCCGTGCTCTACGTGATGTGGGGCAAGAAGAAGAGATAGGGGGCGACCTCGCTCACGAGCCAAATCTCCGGGCCGCAAACACCACGCCCACACCGAAGCCCGGCCACGGCGGGCACCATCACACCTCCGGTGAACCCCATGTACGACCTCGTCATCGAGAACGGCCACCTCATCGATCCCGCGCACGGGATCGACCGCCCCTGCGATCTCGGCATCCAGGATGGGCGTGTCGCACAGGTGGGAGGCGACATGGAGGGGCGCGATATCATCGACGCCGCGGGCCTCATCGTCTGTCCGGGGCTGATCGACCTCCACGTCCACCTGCGCGAGCCGGGGCAGGAATGGAAGGAGGACATCCTGTCCGGCTCGCGCGCGGCAGCGGCGGGCGGAATCACCACCATCTGCCCGATGCCCAACACCGCACCCACGAACGACAGCGCGTCGGTGACCCGCTTGATGCTGAAGCGCGCCGAGCTCGCGCCGGTGAAGGTCAAGCCGATCGGCGCCCTCACCCACGGGCTGCAGGGTGAGGCGCTCGCCGATCTCGGCGAGCTGTTCGAGACCGGCTGTGTCGCCTTCTCGGACGACGGCCGTGGTGTACAAGACGGGTTGGTGATGCGCCACGCCATGGAGTACCTGCGGCCCTTCGGCGTGCCGGTGATCATTCACGCCCAGGATGACTGCCTGTTCGACCACGGGGTGATGAACGAGGGATGGCGTGCCACCGAGCTCGGCCTGCGCGGCATCTGCAACGCCGCCGAGGACGTGCACATCGACCGTGACATCCGCCTGTGTGAGCTCACCGGCACCCCCCTGCACGTGGCGCACATCTCCACCCGCGGTGGCGTCGACCTGGTGCGTCGCGCCCAGGCGCGCGGCCTGGCTGTGAGCGCCGAGGCCGCGCCACACCACTTGCTGCTCACGGACGAGGAGATGCCGCCGTTCGACACCCACTGGAAGATGAGCCCTCCCCTGCGCTCCCCGGCGGATCGCGACGCCGTGCGCGATGCCGTGATCGACGGCACCATCGCCGCCATCGCCACCGACCACGCACCCCACGCCCCGGAAGAGAAGGAGCGGCCGTTCGACGAGGCGCCGTTCGGCATCATCGGCCTGGAGACCTGCCTGCCCCTATCGCTCTCCCTGGTGCGCGACCACGGCATGACCATGTCGGACCTGATCGCCCGGCTCACCAGCGGCCCTGCGGCAATCCTGGGAATCGACACCGGCCACGTAGGCCCCGGCGCCGTGGCCGACGTCACGATCTTCGATCCGCATACCACCTGGACCTACGACAGCGACCGCCACTTCTCCAAGTCGCGCAACACCCCCTGGGAGGGTCGACCCATGGTCGGCCGTGCCGTCTACACCCTGGTCGACGGTCGGGTGGTCTACCGCCACGGCGAGCTGGTGACCGCGTGACCCGCCGACCTGCGTCCCCGCCTTGACCCCCGGGCTCACGGCAAGAGGGTCGCCCCGATAGCCAGCCCGGGGGGTGCCAGCTCGTCGATCCGCATCAGCAGCCGGGCGGGGAGCGACACGGCCGCCGCCGCCGCGTTCTCGTCGACCCGCTCGGGCCTGCGCGACCCCGGGATGGGGACGACGTCCGGCCCCTGGTGCAGGAGCCACGCGAGGGCTAGCTGCGCCGGGGTGACGTGGAGCTCGGCGGCCAGGTCCATGAGGGGTGCGAAGCGCTCCCGATTCACCCGCAGGGCATCGCCGGCGTAGCGCGGGTTGTGCTGCCGGAAGTCGCCCTCGGGCAGTGCGGTGATGGTACCCGTGAGGAGGCCGCCGCCGAGGGGCGACCAGGGCACCAGGGCGATCCCCAGCTCGCGCAGCCCCGGCAGCAGCTCGCCCTCGACCTCGCGCCGCCAGAGCGAGTACTCGTACTGGACGGCGACGATCGGATGCTCGGTGTGGGCCGCACGCACCTGATCGGGGGTCACGTTGCTCAGCCCAATATGGGCGACCTTGCCGGCATCGACGGCCTCCGCCATCGCACCCACGCTCTCCGCGATCGGCACCGCGGGGTCCGGATAATGGAGATAGAGGAGATCGATGCGCTCGCGCCCCAGCCGGCCGAGACAGCGGTCGATCGCCCCGCGCAGGTAGTCAGGGCGACCGTTGATGGTCAGAGAGAAACCCCACCCGGTCGGGAGAGCGGTACCCGTATACCGATCCTCGAAGACGATCCCGACCTTGGTGGCGACGAACGCATCGTCGCGTTGGGCGACCGCCCGACCCACCAGGCGCTCGTTGTCGCCGTTGCCGTAGGCGTCGGCGGTATCGATCAGGGTGACGCCGATATCGAGCGCGTGGCGTAGCACGCCCACCGCATCCTCCATGTCGATCGCCCCGTAGTACCCGGCCAGGACCATGGCCCCGAAACCGATGGCGCCAACCTCCGGGCCGCCTCGGCCCAGTACGCGTCGTGGGATCATAGGGTCTCCTTGTAGCGCCGAGGGCAATCCCACCCCAGCTCTTCTGCTCGGGCGCTAGCCGGCGCCAAACAGCTCGTATACGAACAGCACGATTTCCACGAGGATCAAGATGACGATGTACCACTCGACCCGCAGGGTGCGCCGATCGCTCAGCAGGCCAAGATAGGTGCTCGCCGCCCGCGAGATCAGGTCGAGCTTGCGGGCCAGCGCCTGTTCGCGATCCCGCAGCTCGTACTCCTTGGCCAGCTTCTCGTACAACCGGTCCAGCTCCGGCGCATCCCAGGTGATCTCCGGCTTCTCCCCGACCTCGGCGCGCCCAACCATGCGCGACTCGATCAGCACCACGTCGCCCAGCTCCCGCAACAGTGCCCGGGCCCCTTTGGCCAAGCGCCCCGATCGCAACTCCACGGCAAACGGCTCGATGCGCTCGAACACGGAGCCCACACTCCCCTCGTAGTCGTCCAGCACCACGCTCTTCGCGAGGATGCTCGCCACCACCTGGGCCCGCCCCACGTCCAGCTCGCGGAGGCGTAGCCGGTCATCGGTGTCGAGCCCCTCGTCGAAGCCGGGCCCGACCGTAAGCGTGACCTCTTCCGAGATCACCGGCCCGTGTGGCTCCACCGTGAGCTCCCGCGCCTGCTCCACCAGCCGCTCGGCCGCCGCCGGATCGAGGCCCACTGCCGCCACCGCGCCGAACCGGAACAGCACCGCAAAGCCGCCTCCTGGGCCCGGCAGGGTCAGGGGAGCCTTTGCCACCGGCGGCGCCCACCCCTCCAGCGCCCGCGCCGTGAGACGGTTCCCCAGTGACCACGCGACCGCACTCAGATTCTCCATGGTATCCCCGTCACGACTCCATCGTGTCGACCGACCAACGGTTTCCTGTGCCACAGGCGGCTCCCGCGATGTATAGCGCTCCTGGCCACCGTTGGGGAGGCGTCACCCTCGCGGCCCGCGTCCCCCCGGCCTACCATCCCATCCGCGATGCGCTTCGACGAACCCCTCATCCCCGCGACCCTGATCCGGCGATACAAGCGGTTTCTCGCCGACGTCCGGTTAGGGGACGGGGGGGAGGTGACCGTCCATTGCCCCAACCCGGGACGGATGGATGGATGCCGCGAGCCGGGTAGCCGGGTGCTCCTCTCCGACAGTCGCAACCCGCGACGTAAGCTGCGCTACACGTGGGAGCTCGTGTGGGCCGGCACCACCTGGGTGGGGGTGAACACCAACCGGCCCAACGCCGTGGTGCGCGACGCGATCGAGGGAGGCGCGATCCCGGAGCTAGCCGGCTACGGCGCGGTGCGCGGCGAGGTGCCGTACGGCGCCGGCAGCCGCGTCGACCTGCTCCTGGAGGACGGCGCCCGCCGCTGCTACGTGGAGGTGAAAAACGTGACCCTTGCCGAGGGAGGTGTCGCCATGTTCCCGGACGCGGTCACCGCCCGCGGCCTCACGCACCTCCGGGAGCTGGCCGCGCGGGTGGCCGCCGGTGACCGCGCAGTGATGGTCTACCTTGTCAACCGCGAGGACTGCCACTGCTTCCGGCCCGCGGCTCACATCGACCCCGCGTATGCCGCGGGGCTGGTGGAGGCCACCGCCCAGGGCGTCGAGGTACTCGTGTACGCCGCCCGCGTTCAGCGGGAGGAGATCACCGTCGCACGGCGCATCACCGCCGTCGACCTCAGGGTATGACGGCGGGGGGGCGCGACCTCACGATACCGGTGCCGATCACATCGGTGGGCAGACCCCGCCCTGATATGGAGGGGGACGCCACGCGCCCCCCTCGCCGCCCGGCACATGTCCGGGCGGCTTC
>JASFUG010000186.1:0-6425 GCA_050050395.1 Nitrospirota bacterium | reverse complement strand
CGCGACATCAGCGAACGCAAGCAGGCCGAGCAGAAGTTCCGCTCCGTGACCGAGTCGGCCATCGACGCGATCATCTCGGCCGACCACACGGGACAGATCATCAGCTGGAACAAGGCGGCGACTCGCATCCTGGGCTACACGGAGGAGGAGGTGGTCGGCCAGCGCCTCGAGCTGATCATTCCCGAGCGGTTTCACGAGGCGCATCGCGAAGGGATGGCGCGTTTCACCGCTACCGGGGAGGCGCACGTGATCGGCACCACGGTCGAGCTCTATGCGTGCACGAAGAGCGGCGACGAGGTGCCGATCGAGCTCTCCCTGTCGACCTGGACGGTGCGTGACGACCGGTACTACACGGGCATCATCCGCGACATCGGCGAGCGCAAGCGAGCGGAGGAGGCGCTACGCAGCAGCGAGCAGGCCCTGCGCGATCGCACGGAGGAGCTGAAGAGAAAGAACGCGGCGCTGCAGGAGACGTTGGACCGGCTGGACGAGGCGCACGGCCAGCTCATCATCCAGGAGAAGATGGCGTCGCTCGGCAAGCTCAGCGCCGGTATGGCGCACGAGCTCAACAACCCCGCGGCGGCGGCCCAGCGCGGCGCGGCGCAGCTACAGAACACGTTCCTGCAATGGCAGAGCGTCCAGCTACGGATGAGTGAGCAGCAGCTCGACCGGACTCACCTGGAGAAACTCGTCGAGCTGGACCAGATCGCCAGGGAACGTGCCGGCAAACCCGTCGACCTCAACGCCCTCGCCCGGAGCGATCGAGAGCGTACCGTAGAGGCATGGCTGCAAGGCCGAGGGGTTGAAGAGACGTGGAAGCTGACCCCCGCGCTGGTCAGCCTCGGCTATGACGACAGCGACCTCGATGCCCTGGCGGAGATCTTTGCCCCGCAGCAGCTCGCACTGGTCATCGACTGGCTGAGCTGCACCTTCACGATCCATAGCCTGGTCGGCGAGATCGGTCTGGGCACCGGTCGCATCGCCGAGATCGTCAAGGCGCTCAAGAACTACACCTACATGGATCAGGCGCCGGTGCAGTCGGTGGACGTGCGCGAGGGTCTGGACAACACGTTGATCATTCTTCACAACAAGCTGAAGAAGGGCATCACCGTAGTCCGGGAGTATGCCGAGGACCTGCCGGTCATCCAGGCATATGCCGGTGAGCTCAATCAGGTCTGGACGAACATCATCGACAACGCGATCGACGCCATGGACGGCGTGGGAACGCTGGTCGTCAGGGCGCGGCGCGAGGAGCCGTGGGTCGCCGTCGAGATCGAGGACAGCGGTCCCGGGATCCCCAAGGAGATCCAGTCGAAGATCTTTGATCCTTTCTTCACCACCAAGGGACCGGGCCAAGGCACCGGACTGGGGCTGAACATCAGCCGCAACCTCGTGGTCCAGACTCATCACGGCCAGATCACCGTGACGTCGCAGCCCGGCAGGACGTGTTTCCGCGTATGCTTGCCGATCGATTTCAATCCCACTGAATGACTCCGGATGTGAAAGAGCATTAGAGATGTCCAAACCCATCATTATGACGATCGACGATGAGCCCCACGTGCTCAACGCGATCGCGCGCGATCTGCAGGCGCACTACAAGAACGACTATCAGATCGTGAAGGCGGGATCCGGCACGGAGGCGCTGGAAACCGTTCAGGAGTTCAAGCGACGCAACGTCCCGATCGCACTGTTCCTGGTCGACCAGAGGATGCCGACGATGAGCGGCGTCGAGTTCCTGGAGGAGGCCATCAAGCTTTATCCGGAGGCGCGCAAGGTGCTGCTCACCGCCTATGCCGACACGGATGCGGCGATCGCCAGCATCAATGCAATCGATCTCGATTACTACCTGATGAAGCCGTGGGACCCGCCGGAGGAACGGCTCTATCCGGTGCTGGACGATCTGCTGAGCGACTGGCTCGCCAGCGTACAGGTGCCGTACGAGGGCATTCGCGTGGCGGGCACCCTGTGGTCGGCGGGCTGCCACGAGGTGAAGGACTTTCTCGCGCGCAGCCAGATCCCGTACCAGTGGCTGGACATCGAGCGGGACCCCGAGGCACGGGCGTTGGTCGAGTCGACCTCGGAAGGACGACCTCAGTTGCCGGTCGTGTTCTTCCCCGACGGGAGCGTGCTGGTCAATCCGGACCGCCGGTCCCTGGCGGAGAAGGTGGGCCTTCGGGCGGCCGCAAAGCAGCCCTTCTACGATCTGATCATCGTCGGCGCCGGCCCGGCAGGGCTGGCGGCCGCCGTCTACGGAGCATCCGAGGGATTACGGACCGTGGTGATCGAGAAGGAGGTGACCGGTGGTCAGGCCGGCACCAGCGCGCGCATCGAGAATTATCTCGGCTTTCCGAACGGCATCAGCGGCGCGGACCTGGCGCGGCGCGCGACGACACAGGCAAAGCGCCTGGGGGCCGAGATCCTGACCGCCCAGGAGGTCACCCGTGTGCGTACCGAGGATCCGTACCGGTTCGTGACCCTGGACGACGGAAGCGAGCTAAGCAGCCACGCGCTCCTGATCACGACCGGCGTGAGGATTCGCCAGCTCGACGTGCCCGGCATCGAGCCCCTGGTGGGGGCCTCGGTGTACTACGGGGCCGCAACCTCCGAGGCCATCCACTACGAGGGCAAGAAGGTGTTCGTGATCGGGGGCGCCAACTCGGCGGGCCAGGGGGCGATGTTCCTGGCACGGTACGCCAGCGAGGTCACGATGGTGGTCCGCGGGGACTCATTGAAGAGCAGCATGTCCCGGTATCTGATCGATCAGATCGAAGCGACCCGGAACATCTCGTTGCTGCCCAACACCGAGGTGGCTTCGGTGACCGGCACCGACCACCTGGAAGCCATCACGATGAAGAACAACGCCACCGGTGGGACGGAGACCGTGCCGGCCGACGCGATGTTCATCTTCATCGGCGCCGTACCCCACTCCGACATCGTGGCGGGAATCGTCGAGCGAACCGAGGAGGGGTTCATCCCCACCGGACCGGACCTGATCCGTGACGGACAGCGGCCGAGAAACTGGGGGCTGAAGCGCGACCCGTTCCTGCTGGAGACGAGTGTGCCCGGGATCTTCGCCGCGGGCGACGTGCGCCAGGGGGTGGTCCGGCGGGTGGCCTCGGCCGTGGGTCAGGGTGCAGCGTCGGTGAACTTCGTTCACAAGTATCTCGAAACGGTCTGAGGGAACACGCCGCACGGCGTCTCTCTCCCCTCGGTGGGGTGATGGCCGAGCCCGGCCCGCGCCCGTGGTCCTCGGCGCGGGCATGAAGACGGCGCGACGCCCACCGTGTCCGCCGCGCTCCTCACGCCATCGCTGCACGCCCCTGTGTGGCGATCATGAGGCGTTCGCAGGGTGACCACCTCGGCGGGGCGTACCCGATCCTCGCCACCTTCCCCTGTCTCTATTCCCCGAGAGCCACGGCGAGGGGTGACCACATTTCGGGATGCGTGCGTTCCCCGCCTGCCGACACCCGATCGCACCCATGAATCTCGTTCCCGCGCTCACCCTCGTGCTTCTCTGCGCGGGAACCATCGCCCACGGGGCCCCCTTCCAGATCGTCGGCCCTCGCGCCCTGGGGATGGGCGGGGCCCACGTGGCGGTGGCGGAGGACACCCAGGCCGTTTACTGGAACCCGGCAGCCTATGGAATCTACCAGCCGCGGGCGCTCCTCGAGCACCGGCCCGTTCCCCCGGACATCGCCGACCATCCCCACCACTTGCCGGGACCGTCGCGGCCTGATCGGCCGCCGCCGGCGCTGGCCATGGGGGTCGGTGGCGGCATCCTCTCCCGGGAGTACGAGGACGTCCTCACGGCGGTGAACTGGTTCCTCGACCTGTCGCGGGAGTGGCGCGGCGCCGATCTGGCCCAGGTCCGCAAGGGCTTTCACCGGATCCGGGACGACGATGCGGCGGGTCAGGTACGCGACTGGGTCCGGGAGCTCAACACCAAGGGAAGCGGGCTGGAGTCCCAGGCCTACGGGCAGGTGGTGGTGCGACGCGACAACTGGGGCATCGGCTGGCAGCGGATCTGGAACATCACCGCCCAGCCGGTGGCCTCCGTCGATGGCCTCGGCTTCGAGGGGCTCAACCCGTACACCATCTCGATCCTCGTCGACTGGCTGCCGGACGGAATCGCCGCTGCGCACCCCCTGCTGACCCGCGGCGAGCAGCCGGTCCATCACGAGCGGTGGGTGGTCGGCGAGCAGCTCGCCGTTCACCGCCGGTTCGCCCGTGCCCGCTTCAAGGCCGCGACCGCCATTCCCCGGACGCTACCCGTGGGCCGCGCGGTCGTCGACACGGTGTGGCGCAACTACGAGGCCGCGGACGTCGGCGCTGCGCTCTACGCCGAGTCCATCCATCCGCGGGGTGCCTTCGCCGACAACGACACCTTCGTTCGCTGGCGTGGCGCCACCATCGACGAGTTCCCGCTCACCGTCGGCCTGCCTCTGCTGCCGCGGCTGTTCGTCGGAGCCAACCTCAAGTGGATGGAGGCCACCACGTATTATGAAGAGCTGCGGGTCTTCGCCCGCGACGACGGGATAGAGCTGGGGGATTACGACCGCGACGAGGGTAGCGACAGCAATTTCGGCATCGATCTTGGCCTGCTGTACCGGCGGCCCACGTGGCGCGCAGGGTTGCTCGCCCGGGACGTGAACTCGCCGTCCTTCGATTACCCGCGCGACCACGGGGAGCTGATCCTCCGGCCGCAGGTACGTGCCGGGGTCGCGTGGCTCCCGTGGCGCAAGCTACTGCTGGCCGCCGACCTGGACCTCACCAGCAACCACAGCCTCATTCCCCACTCCGCCTCGCGGATCGCCTCCACCGGCCTGGAGTACACGCCCCGGGCGTGGCTCGCCCTGCGCCTGGGCCTGATCCATGACCTGGAACAGGACGCCACCGGCGGCTCCGCCGGCTTCGGCGTGCAGTGGGCGGGGCTGGCCGTGGACGTGGGGATGGCCGCCAACTTCGACGGGACGGAGATCCACGAGGATCTGGTGCCGGACGACTTCTTCCTCAACGACCAGACGGTCCCCTCGGACTTCGCGCTCGATGCGGCGTTGAACTATTCGTTCTAGCCCGCATCGGTCCGCCGTCACCTCCTCCAAGTCCGCGGCACACCGCAAGCCCGCATGCGGGCCTGGAGCGAGCTACGGGCTCAGTCCGAGCAGAAGATCGCCAAAAGGTCGCTCAGCGCCGCAATCTTGGTCTGCAGATTCTCCCGCTCGGCCTTCAGCGCCTGCTCCCTCTGCGAATCGCCGGGCGCCTTGGCGATATTGGCGGCGAGACCCTTGACCCGCTCGAAATCCTGCTCCGCCTTCTCCTTGACCACCCGGTTCGTCGACAGGAGGTCCTCCACCTGGGAGTGGATCTCCTCCAACCGGTGCTGGAAATCCGCCTCCGGGACCACGCGGTGAGCGTCTGCGTCCAGACAGCGATCCAGGATCTGCGTCAACAACACATAGAAGTGGACGTAGGTCTTGGTGATCTGGACATGGGTGGGGGTTGGCTCCGACATTGCGTCCTCCTCCTGAAAATCACAAATTGAGATCCACTTCGCTCACGTTCGCCGTGACGCCGGGGGCAGGAGAGATCGCCTGCGGAGACACCCGCACCGATCACGGCGTCACCAGCTGTCCACCTTGCCCGCCGACACCCCGTCGACGACAAGATGCACCACCGGTCCCTGCAACGCCACGGGCTGAAGTCTGGTTGCCGACCCCCGCCCGCTGCCTCGACGTCGGTAACGCGACGCCGGGGAGCAATCAGATCACGTCTCGAATCGGCTATCCCCGGCGGAGGATCTTGATGGCCTCGGATCGGTCGTCGCTGGCGACCGGTGATTTGGCCTCTGCAGGGGCGGTCACCACGGTCGGCGTCGCGCTTTCCTTTTTGCTGGCGGACGGGGCAAGGATCACGGTGGCCGACAGAACGACGAGGAGTATGCCGAGGGCGATGCGGGCATAGGGGTGGAGGTCCATGGGTTTCGACTCCTATGGGGCGTATGGGTTCGATTGGCCTCCTCCGCTTTGTATGGCTCCAGAGCAAGCGGGATGCCGCACCGGGAATCGCCCACGGGACCCATCGGCGCGCGCCGCTACGAGCCCCGAAATCCATTGAATGTACAAGCGGTTACGACGGCACCGCGCATCGCGACTCGCGAGCGCGAAGTGCTCGCGAGCGAATCACGGTGTCTTAAGACTGATCACGACGGTCGAGGAGAAACCGCCCGCAGGTGTCTCAAAACGAGACGCCCGGCTATAACACCTCACCCACCGCTGCCGGATCCCATGGCGGTCCTGGAGGAGCGGCCTCCACGAAACGGGCAGGCCGGAAAAACGGAACCGTGCGGTGCGGTCGCGATCTGCGACCTCCCTGCCCCGCGACGCCGTGCCTGCGCCGGTCCCGCCGCCGGCCCCTGGGCTCATCAC
>JASFUG010000185.1:0-6443 GCA_050050395.1 Nitrospirota bacterium | reverse complement strand
GCGGTTTGCACGCATTCGCGTTGATTGGCGGTTAACCTTCTTGAGGTCTCGGCGCTAGCCGGTCGGCGGCGGTTTCGTCGATGGAGCGGATGTGGAGGTCGCGTTGGGGGAAGGGGATCTCGATGCCGTTGGCGGTGAAGGCGTCGGTGATGGCGAAGCGCAGCTCGGAGCGTAGGCCGCGTAGGCCGGTGGAGGCGGGGTCGTAGACCCAGGCGAGGAGAACGAAGTCGAGGGAGGAGTCGCCGAAATTGTGAAACCAGACGCGGGGGGCCGGGTCCTTGAGTACCTTGGGATGGTCGTTCGCAACCGTGACCAGGATCTCCTCCACCTTGCGCGGGTCGGTGCCGTAGGCGACGCCCACCTCCACGTGGATGCGGGTCTTGGGGTCCTTGAGGGACCAGTTGGTCACGGTCTGGGAGATGAACTCGGAGTTGGGGACCACGATGGCGATGTTGTCGCGGGTGCGGATCAGGGTGGAGCGGGCGCCGATGCGCTCGACCACGCCCCGGGTCGTGGTGAGGTCCACGTAGTCGCCGGTCTTCACCGGCCGCTCGACGAGCAGGATCAGGCCCGAGACGAAGTTGTTGGCGATGTTCTGCAGGCCGAAGCCGAGGCCGACGCCCAGGGCCCCCGCGAACACCGTGAGGGTGGTGAGCCGGATGCCGATGGTCTGGAGGGCGACCAGGACGCCGAGGGTGAGCAGACCGTAGTTGACGAAGTTGCTGATGGCATTGCGTACGCCGGCGTCGAGGCGGGTACGGGGATAGACGCGATCCCGCAGCAGGCGGCGCAGGAAGCGCGAGATGAGGAGGAAGGCGCCGAAGACCACCAGCCCTTGAATGAGGGAGAGGGGTGAGACCGCCACCTCACCGAGGGTGACCAGGGGATAGCGCAGGGCGCGGATCACGACCTGCCACAGGGGGCTCTCGAGCGCCGCGCGGGTCGGATCCAGCCACAGGAACAGGCCGAGGGCGACCGCGGCGGACGTGATGCGAGTGAGGGTGTGGGTGAGCTTGGCCGCTTCTTGTTCACGCAACGCCGCGGCACGGCGCAGCCGCCCGTGCTCGCCGAGGGTTGCCTGCCACAGATCGGCGACGAGGAGGGTGGCGGCGCCCCATGCGGCCACCAGCACCGCCACCAGCGCGGCCCAGCCGCCGAACCCTGCGGCAAGGTTGCGGTAACCGGCGAGAAACAGGACGAGCAACGCGGTGCCGCCGACCAATGCTAGCTGGAACACCAGGCCGGGGACGCGCAACACGCGGAACACCGGTGGGCGCCGCAGCCAGATCACCGGCAGCAGGACGAGGGCCGTCGCCGCCGCCCCATCGTCGAGCAGGGCGACAAAGGCCGGATCCGCGTCCAGGCCGACGAGGGCCGCGCGGGTCGCCAGGAAGAGCCAGAGGAGGTCGCACAGCCTCACCAGCCAGCGCCAGCCGCGGCGGCGGCCGGTGGTGACCTCGAAGATTCGCCCGCCGCGCAGGAGCCAGCGCAGGTAACGCACGGCGATGCGCATCGCCGCGGCGGCCCACAGGGCGAAGGTCAGGAAGGTCAAGGGCAGGGTGATCGGGGGCGGCAGGGCAAGGCGGCGTAGCGCCAGGTAGACGCCGGCCGCGAGGAAGGTCGCGGGTGCCACGCCCAGGACAAGGCCGATGACTGCGGTAACGATCCGCAGGCCGCGATAGCCGATGGTCCGCTCTCGAAGTTGCGCCCGGGCTCGGCGCGACCGCAGCCGGAGCCGCTCGACGGCGACCGCGAGCAGCATGCCGCCGAGTACGGCCAGCAGCGCCGCGAGGGGGCGGGCTGCCGCCCATCGGTAGTCGCTGATGGCCTGCACCACCGTTGCCGGGAAGGCGGCGAGTGCGGCCGCGGCGGCGGCCGGGGTCGTATGCTCCCAACGCCGCGGGGTGCGGAAGGTGAGGCGCACGTCATGGCGGCTGGTGAGGGCCTGCTCCAGGGTCGCGAGGTATTCGCTCTCCTCCGCGCGTGTGCCCTCGACCAGGGCGATGTGCTCGTCGAGGGCGGCGAGGGTCTGATCGAGCGCCGTGCGTCGCTGCTTGACGGAGACCCCGCCGTCGCCAGTGCCCTCTTGCTGGAGGGCGGTGAGGAGTCGCGCCTCGCGATCCAGGGCCTGGGCCCGTGCCTGGTACAGGGCACGGCGCCGATTCAGCCCCTGGAGTCGCCGGTCGATGGCCGCCAGGGTGTCGGTCTCCTCGTCGAGGGTGCGTTGCAGGATGCGGCGCGGCGCATCCGCAGGGGAGAGGGCCGTCCGGCGCTCGTCGAGCTCGGTGCGTGCCCGCTCCTCGGTGTAGCGGCCGCGGGTGAGGGCGATCTCCTCGCTCACCCGATACCCCTCCAGCATGGCGAGGTCGATCCGGGCGCGCTGGCGCTGCTCGGCGGCGGGATCGGCGCCGCTCGCCTCCAGTGCCTTGAGCTCCTCCTCCAGGCGGGTACGTTCGGCGAGGATCCTGGCCTGGTCGCGTTCCAGCTCCGCAAGACGCCGGGCCGCGAGCCGTGCCTGGTCCGCGAGCTCGCTGCGCGCCGCCTCGCGCCTCTCGCGGGTGTGGCGCTCCGCGAGGAGGCGGGCGCGAAGCTCGGCCAGCTCGGCGCGCCGCCGGTTCACCTGGGACTGGAGGGCGACGAGCTCGCGGGCCGAGGTGTCCGACTTCAGAAGGTCGTCCATGCCGCGCAGGCGGGCCTGGAGGGTGGCGACTTCGCTGTCGGCCTTCGCCCTGGTCGCCGCGGCCTCCTCATCCCCGGGCGCTGCGGCTGCCGCGGCCTGCGCGGCACGTTGCCGTTCCCGCGCGGCGGCGAGATCGGCGGCGATGGCGTCGCGCTGCACCTGCCACTGCGCCTTGAGGGTGGCGAGGGCGACCTCCTCCAGGTCCGCTGCCAGACCGCCGCGCGCCAGCTCTGCCTCCAGCTCGGCGAGCTCGACCTGCCGCTCGCTCACCGGCTGGGTGAGCGCCGCGATGCGCTCGGTGATGCGCTCCTCCTCCCCCTGCATGCTTGCGAGGCTTTCCTGGAGGGCGGCACGGCGCTCCGCCAGCGGTGCTTCTGCGGCCGGCTGACCGCGGGCCAGCGCAGCGGCGAGGAGGGCGACGAGCAGAAGCGGCAACGTCCGGGTCATGGCGCCGGAGTATAGCCCGCATTGCGTACCGGGAATCTCCTGCCAACTTGCTGCCAACGCGCCGCGCAGCGGTTCGGTGGACCCGGTGCATCACCCGAGCGGCGATCGACTCCTGCGTGCCCGCTGGCGTGACGATACCTTACCGCCGATCCAAGAGAGACCTGATCGCGAGAGACAGGATCGGGGATGAAAACTCAGGATGAGGCTGGTCCGCCACGGCTCGCCGACTGGGGCTCTCGCCCGTTCCATGCGTAGCGACAGTGTGCCCGCCGCAATCCCCACCCATGGTTCCTTGTGCAACCGATGCCTTTGGAGGGAGACCGCAATCGCGCCGGCGGGCAGTGGCGACCGAACCTCTCCCGAGAGATGCGACCGTTCCTGAGGGATGCAACCTTCACGGCCGCGCGACGCTCTTGGCACTACACGACTAGGGTCCCCGCACGTGGCGATCCTCCACCGATTCCCGCACCGTTCCGTACTTCATCAAGAAGGTGAAAGTTCTTCCGGATCTGATGGACTATTCTTGATTACGATCTCCCTTGGAACATAGCGTCGGCCCCTGGAGGTAACTCCCCATGAAGCTCGGAGTAGACGAGGAGGAACGGGTGGCATTGCCGCAACCGCGGCTGGCCGGGACCGTGAGCGTCGAGGAGGCGCTGTATCGACGCCGCTCGGTCCACGCGTTCGCTGGGGGTGCGCTTGCCCTGGAGGAAATCGCCCAGCTCCTATGGGCAGCCCAGGGGATCACGGATCCTCTCGGCCTGCGGACGAGCCCATCCGGCGGTGCGCTCTACCCGCTGGAGATCTATCTCGCGGTCGGCGAGGTGGAGGGGCTCGGCCAGGGCATCTACCGCTACCGTCCCCGGCACAACGAGCTCATACAGGTCATGACCGATGACCGCCGCCGTGCCATCGCATCCGCCGCGATGGGGCAGCGTTGGGTGCAGGACAATGCCGCCGTGCTGGCGATCGTCGCCGCCTACGGGCGGACCACCACCAAGTACGGAGCGCGCGGCGTGCGTTACGTGCATCTGGAGGCGGGACACGCCGCACAGAACGTCTACCTCCAGGCCACCGCCATGGGGCTCGGCACGGTCCTGGTCGGGGCCTTCGAGGAGCGGCAGCTTGCCGCGTTCCTCGGTCTCCCGCCACACCACGAGCCGATCGCTTTGATGCCGGTGGGCCGCATGGCCACTGCAGAGAGCAGGTGAGCGGTGCGGGGCCAGTGATCGGCGGGCTGCTCCCCGCCGCCGGGTGATCAGCGGTGTTCCGGCGGGACCTCATCGACTGGCTCCTTGAGAACCCCATGTCGGTGAATGAGCTCGCCAGGGAGCTCGGGGAGCAGCCACGGGAGGTAGAGGAGGACCTGCGCCACCTGCTTCGTAGTCTGAAGCACCAGCCCTACCGGGCAGTGGTGACCCCCGCGCAGTGCCGGAAATGTGGCTTCATCTTTCGCTCGGAGAAGCTCATCAAGCCAGGCAAGTGCCCCGAGTGCCACGGCACCTGGATCGCCGAGCCACTGGTGGCGATCGAGGCGGCGAGATAGCGGCAACTACCGCTGCGCAGCTGCGATCGCTTCTGGCTATGGTGGGGGGGGCGAGGGTCGGAGTGAACCATGCGGGTTCGTGTCGAGTGTTACGCAGGATATCGCGGGGCGGAGACGCCGCGGCGCTTCCACATCGGCCAGCGCCAGATCGCGGTGGTGGAGATCGTGGCCCGCTGGCAGGAGCCGGACCAGCGCTGCTTCAAGGTCCGGGGTGACGACGCCCGGCTCTACCTGCTGCGTTACGACGACGCGGCGGATGAGTGGTCCGTGGCGATGTCCGGCTCCGGCGGGGGCGAAGACGCGTCGTAACCGAAGCGAGCAGCGGTCGCCGCGGTCTCCTGGCGGATGGCGATCAGCTCGTCGTCGGTGAAGGCGGGCCGATAGTAGTTCGGGGCACTGATCCGCGGGGCGTGCTCGTCGACCAGGGGGCCGCCGTCGTCGAGGCGCGCGTGGGCGAGCATCGCCGTCAGCCACTCGCGGGGCCGCCGGCACAGCTCCTCGTAGGGGATCACCAGCACGGCCTCGCGTAGGGCGGCGTTGGCCTCCAGCCGGTCGGCGAGATGGCCGTAGATCGCGTGCCACTGGCGGGCAAGCCCGCGCACCTCGTCGCCCTCCTCCCAGAGGCGGGCGATGGCGGCGGCCTGCTCCGTGTCACCCACGTTGATCGGTCGCCGGTCGAGACCGAACTCGAAGTGGCCGACGCGGCGCATGTGTTCCAGGGCGCGGGGGTTCCGCGTCTCGCCGCGACAGAACAAACCGTGCTGCTTCTGGAGCGACGCGACGTGGTGCACCGGGTCGCGGATCGGCACCACAAAGCGGGCGTCGGGGAAGAGCTTGAGGAGGTACTCGAGGCGGGTGAGGTTGTAGTTCGCCTTCGCGAGGTAGCGGCTGCCGCCGCGGACCAGGAGGAGCTTGCGGATGTGGTCGCGGTAGAAGGACTCGAACGCCTCGTCGCGGGTGCGGCCGTCGAGGAGGTTGCTGGCGCCCGGGTCGTGGATGTCGGGGAAGAAGGTCATCCACAACACCTCCTCCATGGCCTCCGGACTCTTGGGCGTGATTCGTATGCGGTCCTTGTGGGCGCGCTCGACCGGCTCCACATCGCCCTCCGGCATGAAGCCGAGGAACCAGTTCCACCAGTACGGCGTGTAGACCGGCGGGTAGTCCTGGTACTGGTGGGTGGCGGTCTCCGGGTGCCGGGCAAGGACCTCCAGGAGGAGGGTGCTACCGGCGCGCGCCAGGCCGGTGACATAGATCGGCTGGAGGATCGCGATCGTCTGGATCTTGTCCGCCAGGGCCCGGGTCTCCAGGTTGCCCAGCCGCACCCAGAGGCCACGGTGGCGGGCGATGAACCCCCCGACCCGGTCGACCCACCGAGCGACCGGCAGCTCGACGTCCGTCGCCGATGTGTCACTCATCGCGTCGCCGCCCTCACTCGATCCGGAACGCGACCTTGATGACGATGGAGGTGACCAGGAGGGGGAGCAGCAGGGCCGCCTCCCAGCCATGGAGCCACTCCGGACCGACGGTCAGATAGGTGGCGGGCTTTAGCTCCAGATCGATCCGGTCGACCTGCGATCGGTGCGGCAGATAACCGGCGGGATTGCCCACCAGGAAGTTCCACCACAGCCGCTTGTGAATCACCGGCACGACTAGGGTGGCGTCGATCTCGCTCACGACGGCGCCGGTAGCGTCGCGGAGGGTGACCGTTTCGCCGGAGTCGGGCCAGTGAAGCTGCCCCTCCTTCGTGGCGGTCGGCGCGTCGTCTCCCAG
>JASFUG010000184.1:0-6480 GCA_050050395.1 Nitrospirota bacterium | reverse complement strand
ACGACGACACGCGGGATCTTCCAGGCGACCGCCGGCGGCACCGCCTTCATCGACGAGGTCCAGGAGCTCGACGGGCGGGTCCAGGCCAAGCTGCTGCGCTTCCTCCAAGACCATGAGGTCGCCCGTCTCGGGCGCGACGGAAGCCAGAAGGTCGACGTGCGCATCATCGCCGCCTGCAACCAGGACCTCCAGGCGGCGGTCGATCTCGGCCGGTTCCGCGCCGACCTCTACTTCCGCCTCAACGTGGTGCCCATCCGGCTGCCACCCCTGCGCGAACGCCGGGTAGATATCCTGCTGCCTGGGGGTTGAACGTCCTGAAGGAGAAGCGGGTCTACCGAGGCAAGGCGGTGTATGGAGCGGATGATCGACCTGATGACTCCCACCGGCCCAGGCCATATGGGGGTCCATGGGCGGGGCGGGCGCCGCCATGCTCAAGCACATGATGAAGGGCAAGGAGGTGATGAGCGGCGATGAGTTCCTGGCCCTCGCCAAGGAGAGCGGCGTACGGCTGATCGCGTGCAGCATGTCCATGGACGTCATGGGGATCCAGCGCGAGGAGCTGAGCGACGGCATCGGGGTGGGCGGCGCCGCCGCCTATCTCGGTGATGCGGCCCGTTCCGGCGTCACGCTGTTCATCTGACCACTCGGTGCGTTGGGCTCGGTCTGGGTCTCCGAACGGTGCTCATGGTCCAGATCAGGGCGGCCCGGCAGGGTGGGCTCACTCGCCTCGCCGGGTCGTGGTACGCGTCGCGGATGGCGAGGGGAGACACGCGCACCATCCACCGCGCCGTTCGAGGGGACTCGTCTACGAAACCTCGCGGATGGTCGCCGACGGGCACGCAACGCCAGGGTTCCTTGAGGACAGGGAGGACGGCTGCTAGCGTCCGGCGCGATGGCTGCCACCAATGCCCTTGCCGAGATCGCCGCCAAGGTCGAGGCGGGGGAGCGGCTCACCGTCGACGACGGCGTCGCCCTCTACCGCTCGCCGGACCTGAACTCCATCGGCCGCCTCGCCGACCGGATGAACCGGCAATGCAACGGCAACGACGTCTTCTTCAACGTCAATCGCCACATCAACCCGACCAACGCCTGCGTCTATCGCTGCTCGTTCTGCGGCTTCCGCCGCGACCTGAGCGCGCCGGACGCCTACCTCTTGACCCGCGACCAGATCCTGGCCTCCACCCAGGGCGCGGAGGCGGCGGGGATCACCGAGTTCCACATCGTCGGCGGCATGGTCCCGGAGGCAGGGCTCGACTACTACGCCGACCTCCTGAGCGCCCTGCGTGCCGCCCATCCGTCCGTCCATCTAAAGGCCTTCACCGCCGTGGAGATCGCCTTCTTCTGCCGCCTCTCCCACCTCTCCCACCGGCAGTGTCTGGAACAACTGATCGCCGCCGGCATGGGCTCCATGCCCGGTGGCGGCGCGGAGATCTTCGCCGACCGGGTGCGGCGGGAGATCTGCAAGGAGAAGGCGGGCGCCGACGAGTGGCTGGCCATCCACCGCACGGCCCACGAGCTCGGCCTGCGCACCAACGCCACCATGCTCTACGGCCACATCGAGACCATCGAGGAGCGGGTCGACCACATGGAGCGGCTACGCGCCCTCCAGGACGAGACCGGGGGCTTCCAGGTCTTCATCCCGCTCGCCTACCACAACGAGAACAACCGTATCGCCGGCCACATGACCACCGGCTTCGACGACCTGCGCACCCTCGCCATCGCCCGCCTCTACCTGGACAACTTCACCAACATCAAGTCGTTCTGGGTGATGCACGGCCCGAAGCTGGCGCAGATTGCCCTGCACTATGGGGTGAACGACCTGGACGGCACCGTCACCGAGGAGCGTATCACCGCCGCCGCCGGCGGCCGCACCGCCGGCCACCAGTCGCGGCAGGAGCTGATCGACCTGATCCGCGGCGCCGGGCGCACGCCGGTGCAGCGCTCCACGGTGTACGAGGAGCTGGTGCGGTATTGAGGAACCGTTCTATGACGACGCTGTTCGGGGCGGAGACCGTAGGGGCGGGGTTTATCCCCGCCCGTTCGCCGGCCCCATCGCCACCTTGCTCGATCGACCACGGGAGGGGTTAAACCCCTCCCCTACCAATGGCCGCCGCCCAGTGACTGGCAACTCCACAAAGATCGAGACGCCGCAGCTCAATGCCATCGCCGCCATGGTCGAGGCCGGCGGGCGGATCTCGGACGACGACGCCCTCGCGTTGCTGGCGTGCGAGGATCTCCCCTACCTCGGTCAGCTCGCCGAGCGACGCCGCTACCAGCGGGTGCCGGCGCGGCGGGTGACCTTCATCGTCGACCGCAACGTCAACTACACCAACGTCTGCATCACCCGCTGCAAGTTCTGCGCGTTCTACCGCCTGCCGGGGGACGCCGAGGGTTACGTCCTCTCCCATGAGGAGATCTTCGCCAAGATCGACGAGCTGCGTGCCCAGGGCGGCCGCCAGCTCCTCCTCCAGGGAGGCCACCACCCCGACCTGCACATCGAGTGGTTCGAGGAGCTGTTCCGCGCCATCAAGGGGCGCTACCCGGACCTGCGCCTCCACGCGCTCTCCGCGTCCGAGATCCAGCACATCGCCCGCCGCTCACACCTCGACCTCGCCGAGACGATCCGCCGGCTGCACTCCGCCGGACTGGACTCGATCCCCGGCGCCGGTGCCGAGATCCTCGACGACCGGGTGCGGTCGATCATCGCCCCGTACAAGGAGTCGACCGAGGGGTGGCTGGCGGTGATGCGCGAGGCCCACCGCCAGGGCTTGCGCACCTCCGCCACCATGATGTACGGCACCGTCGAGTCGGACGCGGAGATCGTCGCCCACCTGCGGGCGATCCGCGACCTCCAGGACGAGAGCGGCGGCTTCGTCGCCTTCATCCCGTGGTCGTTCCAGCCCGAGCACACGGAGCTGCCCGAGGCGACCCGCACCTCCGCCACCGACTACCTGCGCATCCTCGCCGTGAGCCGCGTCTACCTGGACAATATTGACCACCTCCAGGCGTCGTGGGTCACCCAGGGCGAGAAGATCGGCCAGCTCGCCCTGTTCTACGGCGCCGACGACATGGGCTCCACCATGCTGGAGGAGAACGTGGTCTCCGCCGCCGGCTGCACCTTCCGCCTCGGCCGTCATGAGCTAGGGCGCCTGATCGAGGCCGCCGGCTTCGAGCCCGCCCTGCGCGACCAGGAGTACCGCATCGTCGGTACCCCGTGACCCGCACTGCGAACCGGCGATGGCGGTGAGCCGGTTTTTGACGCAGAGGCGCAAAGACGCAGAGCTATAGGTTGCGCTCCGCGCAAGATCTAGACGTTCGGGGCCGCCAATGGACGCGGATGGCGCGCAAATGGACGCCGATAGGCGGCAGCCCTACGGCCATCCCACCGCCTCCAGCGGAATTGCCGACAACGGCGTACCACGACGTGGAGTTGTTGCTTCCGACGGTCGGCCGCTCCCCCGACCTGAGCAGTGTTCCTCACCACCTACCCGCCGCCTGTTGCCGGTTGAGGCTCTCCACGGCCGGCGTCGACGAGATCCGAAAAATGACGCCCGAGGCGCAGATAGAACGCAATCTCTAGCACAGCAAGGACTGCCGACTCGATGGGTGTGCTCCCGTCCGAGACATCACCAAACTCCAATCCTTCCAAGACGAAAACGGCCACCAACGTGGGAATCGTCACAAGGATGGTGAAACGAATGCCGAACACCCAACACATCGAGAGGTAACGAGTGAGGAAGTCGCTCCCCCCTGAGCCGCCGTTTCGGCGGAAGATATAGGCTGTTCCGGCTAGAAAACCTGCTGCACCTACCAACGCATCCAACTGGTCCCAAACATTGACGGCATCCAGAGGCACTGCACCGGCCGCTAGGGTCGCGCCGCCAAGACAAAGAAGATACAAGAAGGAATCTCTCTCATCGACGCGACCCGCACTCAGATCACGCTTGAGGGATTCGACGTCCCAGAAGTACATCATCGTGTGCCGTTCATCATTCGCCAAAACAGCAACAGTGGCTTGGCTTCGGGTCCAGGCTGCGTGATTGCTTTTTTTCGCTTCTCGTCATCTTACGTCCACCCTGAAACCCGTTCGCGTCCATTCGCGGCTCACCCCTATGGATGATTGGATGGCGATGCCGGCCACCGCTTCCCTTTGCGTCTTAGCGCCTTCCTGCCTTGGCGTTAAGATCTCCCCACCACGCTCCTCGGGGTACCTCTCCCGCGTGGACCCAGTGTACGGCACGCGGAGGAGGACGGTTTACCCTGACGGAAGTACGCTCAGCCCCGACCCATCCAGATCAAGGGAGCAGAGATGAGCAAGCCGACCATCGCCGATACCCAGCCGATCGCGACGCAGCTCGAGGCCGGGAAGAAGTGCCTCTTCTGCACCTGCGGCGAGTCCGCCGACCAGCCCTTCTGCGACAACTCCCACAAGGGCACGTCGTTCAAACCCAAGCCCTTCTCCGTGGAGGAGGACCAGGAGGCCTACCTCTGCATGTGCAAGCGCACCTCCGACGCGCCGTTCTGCGACGGCAGCCACGCGCGTCTGAGCGAGGAGGAGATCCGCCAGCACGGCGCCACATCACGGAAGGGCCGCGAGGCCCGGCCCACGCCGGAGGAGCCGACGGTCCGGCAAATCCACAACCTGGCGCGCCACGGTCTGGCGAATGTCGGACGGCACGGCGAGGTGGCGGCGATGGGGGTGCCGCGCCCCACTCTCCCCCAGTGGGACGAAATCCAGATCCTCGTGGCGCAGCTCGCCACCAAGCCGTTGCCGGAGGAGACGGCGGTGGGCCGCAAGCTGGTGATCGGACCCAACGCCAGGAGACCCCTGGTGCTGGATATGCCGCTGCTGGTCTCCGACATGAGCTTCGGCGCCCTCTCCGAGGAGGCCAAGGTGGCCCTCGCCACCGGCGCCGACGGTGCCGGCACAGCGATCTGCTCCGGGGAGGGCGGCATGCTGCCCGAGGAGCAGGCCGCCTGCCGCCGCTACCTCTACGAGCTGGCGCCCGCCAAGTTCGGTTACCGGGAGGAGCTCCTGGCCAAGGTCCAGGCCTTTCACTTCAAGGCCGGTCAGGGCGCGAAAACCGGTACCGGCGGTCACCTGCCGGCGGTGAAGGTGAGTGAGAAGATCGCCCAGGTGCGGGGGCTGACGCCGGGCGAGGACGCGATCTCGCCGCCGGCCTTCCCGGACCTCACGACACCCGCAGACTTCCGGCGCTTCGGGGATCGGGTCCGCGAGGTCACCGGCGGCATCCCGGTCGGCATGAAGATGTCCGCCAATCGTATCGAGGCCGACATCGACTTCGCCCTCGACGCGGGGGTCGACTACATCATCCTCGACGGTCGCGGCGGCGGCACCGGCGCGGCGCCGCTGCTCCTCCGCGACCACATCTCGGTCCCGACCATCCCGGCCCTGGCCCGCGCCCGCCGTCACCTCGACCAGCGGGGCCGTGGCGACGTCACCCTGATCATCACCGGTGGCCTGCGGCTGCCATCGGACTTCATCAAGGCCCTGTGCCTCGGCGCAGACGGCATCGCCCTCGCCAACGCGGCAATCCAGGCGGTCGGCTGCATCGCCGCGCGCATCTGTCACACCAACCGCTGTCCCGCCGGGGTAGCCACCCAGGACCCGGAGCTGCGCGCACGCCTCGACGTGGCGGAGGGCACGGCGCGCCTGACCCGCTTTCTGCAGGCGGCGACCGAGCTCATGCAGGTCATGGCCCGCGCCTGCGGCCACGACCACCTCAACCAGTTCCACCGCGGCGATCTCGCCACCTGGAAGCGCGAGATGGCCGACCTCACCGGCATCGAGTACGCCGGCTTCGACCCGGCGAGGTAGCCACGCCGACGTATCCCCTCAGGTTGCAACGCAAAGGCTCACCGACGCGGCGACGCGAGGGGATGAGGTGCGCTTCGTGTACGGTTTGAAAGCCTGCCTATCCCCTCAACTTCGCTCTGTTCACCTGACTCCCCGAGACGCTCCGTCAACCGCGTCACCGGGGCCAACGCAAATCCTCAAAGGAAAGCGATTTCTGACAGATCTGTTCACCCCGGCGACACGGGGTGCGTGTGGGCCAAACCACGTCCGGCAGCCGGCCGGTACATGGTCGGCGCCGTCGTGGGTTCAAGGACCACTCTTCTGCGGAGGCGTATGGCGGCTTCACTGCCTCTCCTGCCCCCAATGCCCCCGTGGCCCCGTGGCCGACCTTTCCGCCAGAAGCAGACCACTTCCGGACTCGCCACCGATGCGACGGCCTTGCTGAGCCAAGCGGAGAGTCAGGTAACGCAATCCGGTGGACGCGCAGCGAAGGGATAATGATCGCGGCCTTCATCGCAGCGTGGGACACTGTAGCCGGGTGACGCGATGCCGTGGGTCGAACTCGAGATCTGGGTCCGCTGGTTGACCTTCCTGCCGATCGTCGCGGCGTCGGTGGCGGGGCTCGGACTGACGCTGTGGAAACACGCCCAGCTACGGCGTCC
>JASFUG010000183.1:0-6494 GCA_050050395.1 Nitrospirota bacterium | reverse complement strand
CCCACCCACTCTATAACGGGTGGGCGATCGATGCGGCTGAATCCCCTGGCGTGCCGGCGCCGGTGGTGACCGACGGCCACGCCGGGTGTCAGGAGCCGCGCCCGCTCGGCGCGCCGCGTGCGGGGTCCCTACCCCTCCGCCGCCAGCCAGTCGCGCGCCGGCAGGAAGCGCTCGTAGAGCTCGGCCTCGGGGGTGCCGGGATCCGGGCGGTAATCGTAGCGCCACCCCACCTTCGGCGGCAGGGACATGAGGATCGACTCGGTCCGTCCGCCGGACTGGAGACCGAACAGGGTGCCGCGGTCGTAGACCAGGTTGAACTCCACGTAGCGGCCGCGACGGTAGAGCTGGAAGTCGCGCTCGCGCCCGCCAAACTCGGTCCCCTTGCGCCGCTGCACGATGGGCAGGTAGGCCTCCAGGTAATGGTCGCCGACGCTGCGCACGAATGCGAAGCAGCGCGCGAAGCCCCACTCGTTGAGATCGTCGAAGAACAGGCCGCCGATACCACGCGCCTCGCGGCGGTGCTTAAGGTAGAAGTACTCGTCGCACCACTTCTTGAAGCGCGGGTAGACTCCGTCACCGAACGGCGCACAGGCGGCACGGGCGGTGCGATGCCAGTGTACCGCGTCCTCCTCGAAGCCGTAGTACGGGGTGAGGTCGAAGCCTCCGCCGAACCACCAGATCGGGGGGGCGCCCTCCTTTTCCGCCATGAACAGGCGCAGGTTGGCGTGGGAGGTGGGGACGTACGGGTTGAGGGGATGGATGACCAGGGAGATCCCGGTCGCCTGGAAGCTGCGCCCGGCCAGATCGGGACGGGCGGCGGTCGCCGAGGCCGGCAAGGCGGCCCCGGCGACGTGGGAGAAGTTCACCCCGGCCTGCTCGAACACGGCCCCCTGGGCAAGCACCCGCGTGCGCCCGCCGCCGCCCTCGTCGCGCTGCCACGCATCCTCCCGGAAACGCGCCGTGCCGTCCTCGTCCTCCAGGACCGAGCAGATCCGGTCTTGCAGCCCCTGGAAGTAGGCGATGACCGCGTCGAGGTCGGGCCGATCCATAGCATGGGCTGTACCGTGAAACGGTGAGAAGTGCAACACCGAGACAACCGACCGGCGGACCCGGCCGACTGAGCAGCCGCCAAGACCGGACGTCTTTAGTCACTTCCTACCCGACTTCCCGGGCAAGGCTTTCGGTGAGCAAGGCGAAGAACGTTTGGCCAAGGGGAATTGATGCGTTTCGGTATGTATTCCGTACCGAACGACCATCGCTCCCGGCACGATGGACAATATCGAGAATCAAATGCTAGCGTCGTGGCCGTCTTTGGAGGAGGGATGGTCTCGTAGCGCCACCGTGCGATTCCATTTCGTTGCGCGCCCACACTTAGGAGAGGAGAACCTAGAGATGTCAGCCGGATTGGAAGCACTGATTCGTTGGATGCATGTTCTGGTCGGCGTCCTGTGGATCGGCCACCTGTATTTCTTCAACTTCGTCAACGGCCCGATGGCGGCCAAGCTCGACGGGCCGACCAAGAAGGCGGTGGTGCCCGAGCTCATGCCGCGGGCGCTGTACTGGTTCCGCTGGGGCGCCGCGTGGACCTGGATCACCGGTGTCCTGCTGCTGATGCTGGTGTTCTACATGGGCAAGCAGACCACCAACTCGCAGGACCTCGGCGGAGGCGCGCTGCTCATGATCGCGGTGACCTTCCTGGCGGTGGTGGTGTACGACATCCTCTGGAAGAGCCCCCTCGCCGACAACACCCAGGCGGCCGTCGGCGTGAGTTTCGGGTTGACCGCCGTGGTGGTCATCCTGTTCGTGTTCGTCGGCGACTTCACCTACCGGGCGGTGCTCATCCACACGGGTGCCATGTTCGGGACCATCATGGCGTTCAACGTCTGGATGCGCATCTGGCCCGCCCAGCAGAAGATCATCCGCGCCGTCAAGGAGGGCGAGGCGCCGGACGGTGCCCTGGTCAAGCTCGCGGGCCTGCGCTCCAAGCACAACACCTACCTCTCCCTGCCGCTGTTCTGGGCGATGATCAACACCCACACCACCTTCTTCGCCGGCGGCAATCTCGGCCTCAGCTCCAAGACCTCCTGGATCGGCTGGCTGATCATCATCATCATCGGCTGGGCAATCATCAATTGGTGCTACAAGAAGGCCGCCAAGGTCGAAGGTTTCTAGGCCGGACGTAACCACCGTTGGTCGCGCTTTGAGGACACGGCGGGCAACGGCCCGCCGTGTCCTTTGCCTTTGTGATACCGTGGCCCACATGATGATGATGTGGGCGCCAAGCGCGGTGGCGATTCTCGCGTTGGTCGGTGTGGCGCTGCCCTACACCGCAAGCGCGGGAGGGCACCCCGGGATCGCGTGCCCCGTCCGACCCGCTGCGCCGGCGCAGACGATCATGACACCCAGCCCCCCTCACGCCACCCAGAGCCTCGCACCGGCGGAGCCAACCCGGCCGTCGCGCACCGCCGTCGCCACCTTCGCCCTGGGCTGATTCTGGGACGTCGACTCCCGGTTCGGGGGTCTCGATGGCGTCCTGCGGACCACCGTCGGATACACCGGCGGTACCCAGGCGAACCCGACCTACGAGCGGCTCGGGGACCATAGCGAGGCGGTGGAGGTGGAGTACGACCCGGCGAAGGTCTCCTATGACGAACTGCTGCGTCTCTTCTGGGCGAGCCACGAGCCCCTCTCCCCGCCCTGGGCGCGCCAGTACCGCAACGCCGTCTTCTACCACTCCGAGGAGCAGCAGCGACTCGCCCTCGCCAGCCGCGCGCAGGTGGCGGCCGACCTCGGCGGGGAGGTGACGACCGACATCGAGCCCGCGGGGCGGTTCTACCCGGCGGAGGGCTACCACCAGAAATACCTCCTGCGCAGCAACCACCGCCTCTGGGTGGCGCTCCTGGCGGCCTACCCCTCGGAGCAGGCGTTGCTCGACTCCACCGCGGCAGCGCGGTTGAACGGCTTCCTGGGTGGCTACGACACGGACCCCGCCGGGCTGGCGGACCGTCTCGACCTGCCCGACGGCGTCGCTGAGCTGCTCCTGACCGCCGGGGACAGGCATCGCTAGCGTATCGAGCGCGCCCGCCTCACGCCCGTCTCCCCGCGGCCGACGCCGGGCGACGGATCCGGCTGGAAATCCATCCGGCACTGTCGGATCCTACGCCGCCCCGTGGCGGCCAGTTCGGCGACCTCACCGGCGCGGTTCCGCGTTCCGGCAGGCCCAGCGACTCGTGCGCCGTCCATCCCCCACCCTCTGGGCGCCCGAGACATGCCCATGAACCTGCGACCTCCGTTCGTCCCGTGCCTCCTCGCCCTGGCCCTGCTGGGCGCGGCGGCAGATGCGGGCGCCTCGTGCGGCTCCGCCGTCTGCTCGATCAACACCGACTGGCAGGCCCTGGGCCTCGGCGTGCAGCGGGGCTGGCGCCTGAAGGTGCAGTACGAGTTCATCGACCAGGACCGGCTGCGCGAAGGCAGTGACGACGTCTCGCACGCCGAGCCCGACGCCGAGCACGAGGAGGTCCGGACCGTCAACCGCAACTGGCTCGCCACCGCCGACTACGGTATCGACGGCCACTGGGGCATCAACCTCACCGCGCCGTTCCTCAACCGCGACCATGAGCACATCCACGACCCGTTCGACGAGGCGGAGCGCGAGACGTGGCACTTCTCCGATCTCGGCGACCTCCGTCTCCAGGGGCGGTACCAGGTACGCGGCGGCGCCGAGGGCCAACTGCTGACCTGGGCGACCTTCGGCGTGAAGCTCCCGACCGGCAGATTTCACGTGGCCAACGACGAGGGCGAGGAGGCCGAGCGCACCCTCCAGCCGGGCACCGGCACGACGGACCTCCTCGTCGGTGGCTACGTCCAGCTGCGCCTACCACCGAACTGGGGCAGCGTGTTCGGTGGGGTGAGCTTCCAGACACCGCTGAATGAACGGAATGGGTTCCGCCCGGGGACCCAGTACCAGGCGAACGGTGGCTGGAACTACCCGGTGACCCGCCACCTCGGTGCGATCCTCCAGGCGGACCTGACCTACAGGACCCGCGACCGCGGTCCCGATGCGGAGCCCGACGACAGCGGTCTCACCACCCTCTCGGTCAGCCCCGGGGTGAGCCTCTCCGTGGGCCGCGCCACGCGCCTTTACACCTTCGTGCAGCTCCCCGCCTACCGGCACGTCAACGGCGTCCAGCTCACCTACCACGCCGCCTGGGTGGCAGGGGTGAGCGTCAGCTTCTGATCGCGGGCGGGATCAGCGCTTCACCGCCACCCACAGGCCGTCGCCCAGGGGGACGATGACGCTCTGGAGGCGGGGCTCGGCAGCCATCACGTCGTTGAAGTGACGGATGGCGGCCACCTCCGAGTCGCGGGCCTGTGCCGCGAACAGCTCGCCGAAGGCGAAGGCGTTGTCCGCCATGATCACCCCGCCGGGCCGGACGATGCGCAGACACTCCTCCAGATAGTCCGGATACGCCCCCTTGTCCGCGTCGAGGAAGGCGGCATCCGCGGAGCCGGAGGCGAAGGTGGGCAGGAGCTCGCGGGCGTTGCCGTGCACCACCGTGACGCGGTCGGCCACGTCGGAGCGGGCGATCCACTCGGTCGCGAAGTCGGCACGGACGCGCGACACCTCGATCGTCCGCACCCGCCCATCGGGCGGCAGCGCACGGGCCATGGCGATCGCCGATACCCCGGCCAGGGTCCCCACCTCCACCACCTCCCGCGCGCCCATCGCCGCAAGCAGGATCTGCATGAAGCTCGCCTGCTCCGGCGCGATCCAGATGGTGGGGAACCCCGCCGCCTCGGCCGCGGCCTTCAACTCCCGGAGAAACGCGTCGTCCCCGGCCGTGCGACTCGCCAGGTAGG
Source organism: Nitrospirota bacterium (assembly GCA_050050395.1). Taxonomy (GTDB): domain Bacteria; phylum CG2-30-53-67; class CG2-30-53-67; order CG2-30-70-394; family CG2-30-70-394; genus DASWHD01. The sequence continues at coordinate 1,634 of JASFUG010000183.1, read as the reverse complement.
CGAAGTGGTCGGCGGTGACCAGGGTGGAGTTAGCGGACATACTAGCGGTCAGCGGGCAGCGGTCTACAAGACCGTAGACCCGATTTGGTGATTTGGCCAACGCGGGACTCACGCCTCCGCGGCACGCAGGATGGCCTTCACGAGGCGCTGCATGCGCTGCCAGTGGCCCCCCCGCCAGTAGACGCGCCCGCACCCCGTGCAGCGCCGGACCTCCCGGTGGGTCGCCCGCACCCACTCCGGGAGGGGTTCTACCACCTCCGCGACGGCGACGGTGGCGACCTCGCCGTTGCATACCAGGCAGCGCGAAAACGGCCGCACCTGTCCCGCAAGATCGCATCGCCGCACCACCTCGACGGCCTGCTCGCCCGGCACCTGGGACGCGACGAGGTAGGCGTGGCTCACGTCACGCCGCGCCACCAGCGGGCCGTCCCGGCTGAGAAGGATGCGCCCCTCCGACCGGGCGATCGCCACCAGCTCGTCGTCGTCGCAGTCGCGGTGATACGCCGCGTCGAACCCCAACAGCCGCAGATACCGCGCCAGCCGCCCCAGATGGACGTCGAGGGCGAAGCGGCTCTCCCGCAACGGCCGCCCCGGCAGCGCCGTCACCGACCCCACGTCGAGGGATTCAAAGACGGGATACAGCGCAATCCGCTCCCCGTCACGCACCCGATGGTCGAACCCCACCGCCTCGCCGTCCACCAACGCCAGGTCGACCTCCCCCCGCGGCACCCCCAACCCATCCACCACCTCGCCGAGGCTCGCTCCCTCCGCCACCTCGTAGGCAAAGGTGCGTTTGCTCCGCTCTTCCGGCAGGTAATCATTGAGCTCCTCGTAGAGGCGCAGATAGATCGTGGCCATGGCGGTGAAAACGAGGGGACAGAGGTGCCCCTATCCATGATCCCCTAAGGAACGCAGGAAGGCAGGAACTCTCACCCCTACTTCCTGCATTCCTCGTCTGACGGCGGTCACCCGGGACAAACCTGCCCAACGCGAAGACGCCAAGGCGCAAAGACGCAAGGTCAAACAGGTCGCCACGGAAACGCGTCCCCTCTCCCCCCGGGAGAGGGCCAGGGTGAGGGCGCTCCGGGAATACCACCACCAGCCAGCCATCACCCCTGTAGGAGCGAGCTTGCTCGCGAACCGCCGAACCGCAAACTGCAAAACGAAACGTCGTGGAGGCGCAGAGCCATAAAGGGCGTCAGAACCGCTCTGAACATTGGCCTTTTGTCCGACCATCACGGCCGTGATTGAATGTACTCGAAATGGGCACGCTCTACGGTTCGCTTCGCCTTCGTCCTACCCGAATCGGGTTCCTTGTCCGGCCAGGAGAACGCGCTGCGGTTAGACGAGTCATGCGCCTCTGCTCCTGTCTCTGGGGTGGTGCATACAACCCGATCATTCCTGTTTCTCGAGTACTACCTGCTGCTTGGAGAGAACCGCACCGCCGACTCAACGCCTCACGCCTGACGCAAGGCTACCTACGTTTCTTCGAGCCAGACGTCTTCGTCGAAGCGACACCTGGCCTGGCGAAAACAGCGGGAATCGAAGACTCTCAAATGGACCTTGGCGAGAGCCGCGTGGTCGCCCTGGACGACTTCGTCCGTGTGGAGGATGGCCGTATCGCAGACTTCACG
>JASFUG010000182.1:0-6521 GCA_050050395.1 Nitrospirota bacterium | reverse complement strand
GGGTGCCGGCCGTACGTGGCGTTCGCCGCCGCTGAGACACTCCGCGCAGGGACAGCGCAGGCGTAGCTCCAAGGCCGGGTAGTCGGACCGGTGGCCGTCACCCCAGACCAGCTCCAACCGCGAGGGATCGCGGCGTTGGATGACTTCGATTGGCGTGTTGGCGGCGTCCACGATCAGTTAAGAGTGCGACGGTCTCCCCCAGAGCTCAACTCCCGGGCCGAGACCGAGAAAGAATCAGTAGCCGTGGCCACCGCCAAACGGCACATCGCGCCTCTTGAGGAGTCCCACGAGGGCGAGGCCGATCAGGAAACCGCCGAAGTGGGCGGCGAATGCCACGCCGCCCCCACGGCTTCCAAAGCTCGTGATCGTGTAGAACGTCTGGAGCAGGAACCAGACGCCGAGCAGGATCCACGCCGGCACCATGACGATGTCCCAGATGAAGCCCAGGATCAGCAGCGTGCGCACCCGCGCGTGGGGGTAGAGCGCGACGTAGGCGCCGAGCACGCCGGAGATCGCCCCGCTCGCGCCTACCAGGGGCAGGCGGGAGGACTGGGAGAGGAGGATGTGAGCGGCGGAGGCACCGATGCCGCACGCCAGATAGAAGAACAAAAAGCGCATGCGGCCCATGGCATCTTCCACGTTGTTGCCGAAGATCCACAGATAAAGCATGTTGCCGATCAGGTGCAGCCAGCCGCCATGCAGGAAGAGGGAGGTGACAAGGGTCAGCTCGACGGGGATCGGAGTGCGGTAGGGCGGGAGGTCAACGCCGCGGAGGATCTCAACCGGCGTTGCCCCGAAGGCGAAGATCAGGGGCGACCGTCCACCGCCGGTCGTCAACTCCAGAAGCCACACAGCGATGCACGCCGAGAAGATCGCGTATGTGACGATCGGCGTCCTCTCCGTGGGGACGTTATCGGCGAGGGGAAACATCGGTTAGCGGTCAGCCATCAGCGACTCGCTCGTGCCAGCTAGTACTCCGCGAATCGCCCGTAGGGAGGGCTTGATCCCCTCCCGTGCTTCAGGGGCCCAGCGATGCGGGCGGGGGTGAACCCCGCCCCTACGTCAACGGTACCGGTAGCGGCGGGCGACACCGTCGGGATGTGTCCCGCGATCAAGGCAACAGCGGATTGCGAAAAACTGACAGCTGCCTAGTAGCGCTTGCGCAGGGGCATCGGCGTGGTCGTCACGTTGTTCGGCAGGTAGCGTTCCTGGATCGAGTAGGCGCGTCGGCGGTCTCCGAGGGAAAAGATGTGCATCTCCGAGACGAGCCCGAGGCCGATGAACAGCAGGCCGCTGACGATCAGGACCAGCCCCATCACCAGCAACGTGCTCCCGGATCCACCCGCGCTGTGCACCATCTGGGTGACCGCGGCGGCCTCCGTCCCCACGCCGAGCAACGTGAAACCTAACCCCGCGGCGCCGAAGAGGTGGTTCGGCGTGTGCAGGTAGCGGAGGAAAAAGCTGATCGTGATCAGGTCGAAGAGGCCGCGAAACAGGCGGCCCATGCCGTATTTCGACCTGCCGTAGAGGCGCGCGCGGTGGCGCACGGGCACCTCGCCCACGCGAAAGTGCTTCCACGTGGCGAGGGCGGGTATCCAGCGGTGAAACTGGCCATACAGATCAAGCTCTTCTACAAGTTCACGTCGGTACGCCTTGAATCCACAGTTACAGTCATGCAGCTTCACGCCGGTAAGACTGCGCGCCAAGAAGTTGTAGATTTTTGAGAAGAAGATCTTGCTGCGCGGGTCCTTGCGCTCCTGCTTCCAGCCCGAGACCAAGTCATAGCCCTCGTCGATGCGCGCCAGGAAGTTCGGAATTTCCCGCGGATCGTCCTGCAGATCGGAATCGAGGGTGACAATGAATCTGCCTCGGCAGTGCTGGAAGCCGGCGGCGAGGGCCGCGGCCTTGCCGAAGTTGCCGCGCAAGCGAATCAAGCCCACGGTCGGATCGCGCTGGGTCCAGCGCTCGACCAGCTCGGGCGAACCATCGGTGCTGCCGTCGTCGACGAAGATCATCTCACTCCGCAGGTCGAGCCCGGCGACCACCGCGCACAGCTCCTCGTAGAGCTGCGGCAGTGATTCGACTTCGTCTTTGACCGGGACCACGATCGAGAGATCTGCGCCCCAGTCTTCCAAGGTGCGAACCTCGTTCGCGTCGGCCAGCATATGTTCGGGATTTTTCATGGCAGCGGGAAGTGTAGGGAAAATCGCAGAGAATCAAAATGGCTGGCGCAGAAATCCCCCTATGAGAAATGCTGACTAATGCGATTTCGATTTCAGGCAAACGACGAACGGAGCGTTTCGCGGCGCGGGTTGACACAGGGTGTGGGGGCTTTTTACCGTCGTGATCAACTTATAAAAGATGGTTGTCTCCGTTGACTTTTTTTGACGCGCCACTGCGACTCGGCATCTTGGCCTCCGGCCGGGGATCGAACTTTGCGGCGATCCTGGAGGCGATCGAGCAGGGGACCGTACCCGCGGAGGTTGCGATCGTTCTCGCCGACCGTCCAGAGGCGCGGGCCCTAGAGCACGCGCAGAGCCGTAATCTTCCCACCGCGGTCGTGGAACCACGAGACTATCCCGATCGCACGGCGTTCGACCTTGCAGTGGTAGAGCGCCTGCGCGCCGCCGGGGTTCAACTCGTCGTGCTGGCCGGGTTCATGCGCTTGGTCACCCCGGCCTTTCTGGCGGCCTTTCCCGGGCACGTGCTCAACATCCATCCCGCCCTGTTGCCGTCGTTTCCAGGCCTGCACGCCCAGCGTCAAGCCCTGGAGTACGGAGTCAAGATTTCTGGATGCACCGTGCACGTCGTCGACGAGGGGGTCGACACGGGGCCGATCCTCATGCAACGGGCGGTGGAGGTGCTGGACGACGATGACGAAGAGAGCCTCTCGGCACGGATCCTCGCCGAGGAACATCGGCTGTACCCGGAGGTGATCCGACGCATTGCGGCGGGGGAGATCCGGCTGCGCGGACTGTCTCCCGCAGTGGAGGGGGTGGCGTGAGGCCGCTGACTCTGACCGGCGTGGAGCCGGAGCCGGAGCCGGCGCCAGCGCCGTGTCACACGCCCCTGCCCGGGGCGCCGATCCTGGTTAGTGCCTGCCTCGTCGGCCTGCCGTGCCGCTACGACGGGTCGTCACGGCCGCTTCCGGGCTATCTCGCCCACACGGTCGCCGGCGAGCTGATACCGGTCTGTCCCGAGATGCTCGGCGGGCTGTCTAGCCCGCGATGCCCCGCGCAGATCCAGTCAGGGGACGGATACCAGGTGGTCGCCGGCGGTAGCCGGGTAATCGACCGGGCCGGTAGTGACGTGACCGACGCCTTCCTGGACGGTGCCCACGCGACGTTGCGGATCGCTCAGGAGGCCGGTGTGACCCAGGCGATCCTCAAGGAACGGTCACCGTCCTGTGGTTCGTGTCGCCTGCACCGCCGCGGGACCCTGGTCTCCGGTGTGGGTGTGACGACCGCCCTCCTGCGTATGCACGGCATCCGGGTCCTGTCCGAGGCGCAGGGGTTCGCCGGACTACAAGCGCGCGCTGCTTGACGTCATACCCGCCGGATGCTGGGAGTGACACGGCAACCGGTCCTTGGCCACGTTGCGGCCGGCCAGTGTAGGTCGGCGATCCAGCGTAGGTCGGCGATGTGGTCACCGGGCCGGCGCGGGCCAAATGTCGCGCCTTGCTTGCCCTGTGACGGTCCAATCGCGCGGTGTGGGAAGTCACCGCGATGGTCCTGTAGGATCGGCCGAGGCTGACATGCGGCCCCGGGACTTTCTCCAGGCGATCGGCCTGATCAGCTCGGCGACCCTCGTCTCCCGGGTCCTCGGCTACCTGCGCGACATGCTCATCGCCCACTACCTCGGCGCGGGGTGGGTGGCGGATGCCTTCTTCGTCGCGCACCGGATCCCCAACTTCCTGCGCCGTCTGTTTGGTGAGGGGACCCTGACCGCGGCCTTCGTGCCGGTGCTCGCCGAGCGGCTCGCCAGCGGGGGCCAGGATGCGGCGCGCGGTCTCATCGCCCGCCTGGCGGGGCTGCTGCTGGTGGCATCCACGGCACTGACCGTCCTCGGCGTCCTCGCCGCGCCGTGGCTGGTCAGGATAATGGCACCCGGCTTCATCCACCACGCGCAAGAGTTTGCCCTGGCGGTGAAGCTCACCCGGATGATGTTCCCGTTCGCCCTGTTTCTCGCCCTGGCTGCCCTGGCGATGGGCATCCTCCAGACCCACAAGCGTTTTCTGTGGCCTGCCCTGGCACCGGCCGCGTACAACCTGTGCATCATCGTCGTGACGATGGCGGTGGCGGATCGCTGGTGGCCGCCGGTCTACGCCCTTGCCGCCGGTGTGGTGGTCGGTGGATTGGCACAACTCGTCATCCAACTCCCGGCCGTGCGAGCCCTCCACTATGGGTTACACCTCGCCTGGCGGCCACGGGATCGCACGGTATTGCGGGTCGTGCGTCTGATGGGCCCGGGCATCCTCGCCTTGGCGATCTTGCAGGTGAACATCCTCATCTCGACCCTGCTTGCCTCTTTTCTGCCGGTAGGCGCGGTGTCCTACCTCTATTACGCCGACCGCATCATGGAGTTTCCCCTCGGCCTGTTCGGAATCAGCGTCGCCACGGCCAGCCTGCCGGCATTGTCCGACTACGCGGCGCAGGGCGACCGCGAGGGGTTCATCCGCGGGCTGCGCCACGCCCTCCAGATCGTCTTCCTGATCATGATCCCGGCGGCGGTCGGGATGGCGACCCTGGCGGATCCGATCATCACGCTTCTCTTTCAGACCGGCGCGTTCACCCACGCGGACGTGGCCGGAACGCGGGTGGCGCTGTTCGCCTTTGCCAGCGGTGTATGGGCGTATGCCACGGTGAAGGTGGTGATCCAGGCGTTCTATGCGCACCAGGACACCACCACCCCGCTTCGTACCGGCGCCGCGGCCGTGGTGGTGAACATCGCCTTGAGTCTCGCCCTCATGGTACCCCTGCGGCACGCCGGCCTGGCGCTGGCCACCAGCCTGGCGGCCATCTTTCAGTTTGGACTGCTGCTCTACCTGCTGCGCCGGCGCATCGGCCTGCTGGGCGGGACGCGGCTCGTGGCCACGGCCGGCCGCGCCGTCGCGGCGAGCGCGGTGATGGGCCTGAGTACCGCTGCGGTGCATCGCTGGTGGGGCGCGCACCTCGGTGGCGAGCGGTTCGACTGCCTGGTGGAGCTGGCGGTGGTGATCCCGGCGGCCATGGTGGTGTACGGTACCGTCCTACTCGCCCTGCGTGGCGAGGAGTCACGCTGGGTTGTTTCCCGCCTGCGGAGTATCTTGCCCGCGTGACACCGTCCCCACGCCATAGAAAGGCTGGCGGCGGCCACACCGGACCGACCGCGAGCCCGAGGAACCAAGTGCCACCCAAGAAACGACCAGCACGCCGCCGGGGTGACGGCCGGCTCTCGTCTCCCCTCGCCCTGGGCCTACTCGGCGCCATCGTCGCGGCCTCGCTCCTCGCCGCGTACTGGTGGCCGCGCGTGGAGGAGGTGTCGCCGGCGCCCAGCCGGCCGATGTGGCCCGATGAGCCGCCGCCGGTCGCGGAGGATATGGCGCCGGCAGGGCCGAGGGTGGCAATCGTGTTCGACGACCTCGGTGGGCAGATCGCACCGGTCGAGCGGCTGCTGGCCACCGGCGAGGCGCTGACCTTCTCGGTGCTACCCTTCCTGCGCCACTCCGAGGATGTCGCCACCCGAATCCACGAGGAGGGGCGTGAGGTTCTGCTTCACCTGCCCATGGAGCCGCAAGGATACCCCCAGGCCGATCCGGGCGAGGGGGCATTGTTCACCGATCTGCCGTCCGCGGAGCTGGGCCGGCGTCTGGCGGACGATCTACAGGCGGTGCCGTACATCGACGGGGTCAACAACCACATGGGCTCGCGCTTTACCGAGGACCCGGACGCCATGGCGGTGGTGATGGAGGGCCTACGCCAGGCCGGCCTGTTCTTCCTCGACAGCCGCACCACCGCGCATTCGGTGGGCCCGTCGGTGGCGGCGGAGCTCGGGGTACCGTGGGCGGCGCGCGACGTGTTCCTCGACCACGATCGCGCCCAGCCGGCGGTGGCCCGGCAGATCGAGCGGCTTATCCGGGTCGCGGAGGAGCACGGCTCGGCGATCGCCATCGGCCACCCGCACGCCGAGACCCTCGCCGCCCTGGAGGACGCCCTGCCCGACCTGCGGGCGGCGGGCGTGACGATCGTCCCTCTGTCCGACCTCGTCCTGTTCTCGGATGGAGACATGTAATGTGCCTGTTACTCGCTGTCGGAGCTTCCCATGTGGCGTGAGGTGAGCGTGCGGAAAATCGTTGTCCTGTGGTCCACGTTACTTGCCGTAACGGCGCTGTGCGTGGCGGGGCCGGCCGGGGCCAAGGGCTCCGATGTGGAGCGGGTGCGCAAGTTCCTCACCGGCCTGCGCAGCCTGCAGGGCCAGTTCGTGCAGCACAGCTTCAACCGTGCCATCGGCGAGAGTCGCGAGGCGGCGGGCGAGGTGTGGAT
>JASFUG010000181.1:0-6523 GCA_050050395.1 Nitrospirota bacterium | reverse complement strand
CACGCGGGTGCGCATCAACAGCTACTCGGAGGTGCAGGACAGCCTGCTCCTGGGGTGGAACTCGGTGGGCCGCTACTGCCGTATCCGGCGTGCGATCGTCGACAAGTACGTCGACATTCCGCCGCGCACGGTGATCGGCTACGACGAGGAGGAGGACCGCAAGCGTTTCCACGTGACCGACAGCGGCATCGTCCTGGTGAGCGGCAGCTCCAAGGTGGCCGCGCAACGCAGCCGCCCGGAAGAGCCGGTCCTCGCGTGACACCACGGGTGGCAAACACCTCGACCGTCAACCACGCCGTGGTTCGCAGCCCGAAGGCGGAGGAAAGGGGGAATCGTTGCCCGCGGTCACGTGCTCTCCTCGCCCCGTTCTTGCCTTCCTGAACCGCCTGGTTTCCGCACAAGAATTGGACGCAGCGTCACCGTAGGTGCCCGGCATACCGTGCCCCCACCACGGGTGCCCGCCGCCAGCGGTCGCGCCGGGACGCGGGGTGTGAGCGGCAGGCGGTTTCCCGTACCCTTCCGGCCCTGGTATGGACCTCTCCGTCTGCTTCCTGTGGCACATGCACCAGCCCGTCTACCTCGACGCCGAGGCGGGCGAGTACATCCTGCCGTGGGTCTTTCTCCACGGGGTGAAGGACTACTACGAGATGGCGCGCCATCTCGAGGCGGTGCCGGAGATGCACCTGACCGTCAACTTCGTCCCGTCCCTGCTCGACCAGCTGGACGCCTACGGGCCGCCCGGGTCCGTCCCCGACGACCGCTTCCTGCACCACTACCTGGCCGACCCGGCGGAGATGGAGACCGGGGCGCGGGACTTCCTCATCCACAACTTCTTCTCCGCCCACCGCGAGCGTCAGATCCTCCCCTCGCCGCGCTACGGTGAGATCTTCCAGACGGTACACGGCGGCCGCGGCCGCACGATCGACGCCCTGGACGTGCAGGACCTGATCGACCTGCAGGTGTGGTTCCTCCTCGCCTGGTGCGGCGAGACCCTGCGCGAGGAAGACCCCCTCGTCGCCCGTCTGATCGCCCAGGACCGCCACTTCACCGCCGAGGACAAGCGCGCCCTCCTCACCCGGCTCCAGGAGGTGATCGGCGAGGTGGTGCCGCGTTACCGGGCGCTCGCCGAGCGCGGCCAGATCGAGCTCTCGTTCACGCCCTACTACCACCCGATCCTGCCGCTGCTGTGCGACACCGACAGCGGTGCGGAATCGAACCCGGCCACCCACCTGCCGCGCCAGCGCCTGCGGCGGCCCGGCGACGCCGCCGAGCAGGTGCGGCGCGGCCTGCGCCGGCACGAGGAGGCCTTCGGCGCGCCGCCGCGCGGCTGCTGGCCGTCGGAGGGGAGCCTGTCGCAGGAGGTCGTCGAGCTGCTCGCCGCGGAGGGAGTCGGCTGGGCGGCCACCGACGAGCGCGTGCTGTTCGCCAGCCTAGGCACACGGGGACGGGACGGCGACAGCGCCGCCGCCCCCGTGGAGCTCTATCGCGGCTACCGTGCCCCGGGCGCCGCAGGGGGGCTCAACCTCTTCTTTCGCGACCTGCCGCTGAGCGACCGGATCGGTTTCGTCTACAGCCAGTGGGACGAGGACAAGGCCGTGGCCGACTTCCTGGATCGCCTGAAGGTCATCCGCCACAGCCTGGAGAACCACGCCGAACGGCCCGTGGTGAGCGTCATCGTCGACGGTGAGAACGCCTGGGAGTTCTACCGTGCCAACGGCCGTCCCTTCCTCCTGGCCCTGTATCGCGCCCTGGTGAAGGAAAAGGGGGTGGCGCCGCGTAGCTTCGGGGAGGCGCTCGATGCCGGGTGTGACTCGGCGCCCCTGGAGCGCCTCCACCCCGGCTCGTGGATCAACGCCAACTTCAACGTCTGGGTCGGCCACCCGGAGAAGAACCTCGCCTGGGAGTGGGTGAGCCGAGGCGTCGAGGCGCTGGAGACCAATGGCGCGACGTCGCCGGTGGCGCGCGAGGCGGCCTATCAGGCGCTGCTGGCGGCGGAGGGGAGCGACTGGTTCTGGTGGTTCGGCGACGACCACTACTCGGCCCACGACGCCGTCTTCGACCACCTCTTCCGGGCCCACCTGCGGGAGGTGTACCGCCATCTGAGTCTGGAGGTGCCGGAGGGGCTGCAGATCCCCATCGCACGCCTGCGCCGCGCGCAGCTCGAGATGCCCAAGGCGTACATACAGCCGACCATCGACGGTCGCGGCGTGTACTACCTCGACTGGCTCTCGGGTGGGCGTCTCGACCTGTGCCGTGCCGGTGCCATGCATCCGGGCGAGTCTCGCTTCACGACCCTGCGCTTCGGCTTCGATGAGCACGACCTCTACCTGCGTCTCGAGGCGGAGGGGCCGGCGACGGAGATCGCCGAGGCCGGGTTTCCCATGACCTTCTACCTGGAGGGGAGCGGCACCTCGGCGCGGGTGCGGCTGGACTTCAATGCGGATCAACAGCCGCACCTGATGGCCATCGGCGATGGGGAGGAGGAGGGTGGCGCGGCCGCCGCCGAGTCGCTGGGCGCGGCGGCGGTCGACGACGTGCTGGAGGTCGCCCTGCCCCTTGCACCCCTGGGCTTCCAGATGGGCGACACCTTCCACCTGAGCTTCAATCTCGACGGTGAGACGCGACTGCCCCTCGAAGGCCCGATCGAGCTGGTCGTACCGACCGCCGGCGATTACCTCCTCGATGCGTGGATAGTTTGACGACAGGGGCTAGGGACTCGGGGCTAGGGGCCAGGGGTGGTGGCCGCTGCGCGGCCGACATTTTGATGCGTCGTTTTGTTCTTCCTGCCGTCGTACTGAACCAATAGTCTGGCCCCCTGCGGCCATCCATCCCTCGTCCTTAATCCCTCGCCCTTAGCCCCTCCCTCATGCCCAACCCCATCCACCTCCTGTTCGGGATCCACTGCCACCAGCCGGTGGGAAACTTCGACCACGTGCTGGAGGCCGAGTTCGAGCGTGCCTACGCGCCGTTTCTGCTGGTCGCCGAGGACTTCCCCGACTTCCACTTCGCCTGCCACTACAGCGGCTGGCTCCTGGAGTGGATCGCCAACCACCACCCGGACTTCATCGACAAGCTGGGGCGCATGGTGGCGCGGGGGCAGGTCGAGCTGATGGCCGGCGGCTTCTACGAGCCCGTGCTGTCCGCGATCCCGCGACGCGACCGGCGTGGCCAGATCGAGATGCACCAGGACTTTCTCCGTACCAAGCTCGGGGCGCGGGCGCGCGGGGCGTGGCTCACCGAGCGGGTGTGGGAGCCGGAGCTGGTGAGCGACCTGGTGGCGTGCGGCATCGACTACGTGACCGTGGACGACTACCACTTCCAGTGCGCCGGCTTCGACCGCGAGCAGCTCACCGGCTACTTCTTCACCGAGGACGCCGGCGCGCGCATCGGTGTCTTCCCCATCGACATGGAGCTGCGCTACCTGACGCCCTTCCAGCCGACGGAGAAGGCCGTCGACTACGTCCTCGAGCGCCGCGCCGAGTACGGCTGGCCGGCGGTGACCATCGCCGACGACGGCGAGAAGTACGGCACGTGGCCCGGCACCCACAAGCTGGTCTACGAGGAGGGGTGGCTGCGCCGGTTCATGACGGCGGTCTGCGAGCACGAGCTGATCCAGCCCTCGACCTTCTCCGAGTATCGCGCCGCCCACCACTCCCAGGGGCTGGTCTACCTCCCCAATGCCTCCTACTTCGAGATGAGTGAGTGGTCCCTGCCCGCGGCCAAGGCCGTGGGGCTCACCCGCCTGGTGGAAGAAGAGAAGCGGCGCGGCGACCTCGACGCGGTGAAGCCGTTCATCTCCGGCGGCATCTGGAAGGGGTTCCTGGTCAAATACCCGGAGTCCAACCGCATGCACAAGCGCGCCATCGCCCTGTCGGCGCGCCTCGACGGGGCCACCGGCGAGGCCGTGGACGAGGCGCGGCGCCACCTCTACGCCGGCCAGGCGAACGACGCCTACTGGCACGGGGTGTTCGGCGGCCTCTACCTGCCCCACCTGCGCCACACCATCTGGCACCACCTGAACCGCGCGGAGGCGTGTCTCGGCGCGGTGGTGCCGGTCGACGAGTGGGACGAGGACGCCGACGGCTACAACGAGCTCCACCTCGCCAACGACCACCTCCACGCCACCATCAACCTGGCCGCCGGCGGCCTCCTCTCCGAGCTCTCCGACCTGGCCAGCGGCATCAACTTCGGCGCCACCATCGCGCGTCGCTTCGAGCACTACCACGTCACCGCCTCGCCCGAGCCGGAGGTGACCGAGGACGATGCCGTCGAAGACGACGCGGAAGCGGTCCAGACCATCCACGACATCGCCGGCCGCGCCATGGCGGAGGCGCGTGACGAGCTGGTGTACGACGTGGTGCCGCCCCTGAGCGGCCGGGTACGGGTGCTCGCGGCGCAGGAGCCGAACGCACCTCGGGTCGTCCCCGGCGGCGAGCCGCCGGGCGCCCCCGCCCCGCTCCGGCCGGCACACCGTGATGGCGACACGGTGGTCGCGGGCCTCAGCGACGGCCTGACCAGCGACAGCCGCTACGAGCTGCTCGACGGCCGCGCCGCCCTGCGCCTGACCGCGCGCCTGCGCGGCGGACGTCCCTCGGACTCCGACCGTGCGGGCATCGAGCTCTACCTGGCGATGCCCGGCTGCGACTCCCCGGCGACGCACCTCACCTGGGCCGGGCAAGAGACGCAGCCGCACGGCCTGCACGACCCGATCGAGGCGGCGGACGTCACCGGGCTCACCCTCACCGACGAGAGCGTCGGCCGGCGCATCGTGGTGACCTTCGCGGCACCGGCCACCGTCGCCGTCGCTCCGATGCGCACCGTCTCCCAGTCGGAGGCCGGCGTCGACGTCTGCTATCAGCAGAGCTGGGTCATGGCGACCTGGCCCCTCGGCGACACGCCGGAGATCGACTGGCAGCAGACGATCACCATGGAGATCACCGATGCCTGAGCTGCGCTGGGGACCGGTCACCCACCGCTGGGTGGTCATCGCCAAGGAACGCGCCCGCCGTCCCGACGAGTTCCCCTGTGATGCGGAGCCGGAGAACGACCCGGCCACCTGCCCCTTCTGTCCCGGGAACGTCGCCCGCACCGCGAAGGAGATCCTCACCCTGCCCAACGCCGCCAACGACGGCTGGCAGGTGCGGGTGGTGGCGAACCGCTTCCCGGCGCTGCAGATTGAGGGAGACCTGGACCCGGAGGGGGTCGGCGTCTACGACCGGATGAACGGCATCGGCGCCCACGAGGTGGTGATCGAAACGCCGGAGCACGACCGCTCGCTCGGCGAGCTGTCGGTGGAGGAGATCGCCACGGTCCTCACCGCCTACAAGCTGCGCCTGGAGGACCTGCGCCGCGACCTGCGGCTGCGCTACGTGATGATCTTCAAGAACTACCGCGCCGCCGCCGGCGCCACCCTCACCCATGGTCATACCCAGATCATCGCCACGCCGGTCATCCCCGTGGTGCCGCAGACCGAGCTGCACAGCGCCCGGGAGCACTACCTGCGCAAGGAGCGCTGCCTGTTCTGCGACATCCTCGACCAGGAGGAGTCCAGCCGCGAGCGTATCGTCCGCGAGACCGAGGCATACCTCACCTACTGCCCCTACGCCTCCCATCAGCCGTTCGAGATGTGGATCCTGCCACGCCGCCACCAGCACGACTTCTCCATGCTCACCGGGCGCGACCTCCATGAATGCGCGAAGACCCTGAAGGACGCCCTGGTGCGCCTGCGGGAGGCCCTCAACGACCCGCCCTACAACTTCGTCGTCAAGACCGCACCATCCCCCCACCCGCGCCCCGGCCGTCCGGCCGACTGGGCGACCATCGCCCTGGACTACCACTGGCACCTGCAGATCATCCCCCGCCTCACCCGACCCGCCGGCTTCGAATGGGGTACCGGCATCTACATCAACCCCACCCCCCCGGAAGTTGCCGCCGACTACCTGCGGCGCGTGAACCCGTAGCCACCTCGCAGGCCATCGCGTTGCGCCTCCCGTGAGGAGGACCACGCGGGAAGCCAGGAACCCAGGGAGACGGCTCGTGCTGCCGATCCCGTCCGGGGTCGAGTCCCCTCTCCCCCGCGCGGGAGAGGGCCAGGGTGAGGGCGCCAGGCATCGCCGCGCCGCCGGCGCGCGTGACGCGAGGTCGCCCCACGTCACATTCGCCTATGGTACGTAACGTTTCGCATGAGCCATCGCATTTTGACAAACTGGGTGACCCCGACTAGCTTGGTTCAAAGATGAAACAGGGAGGGGGTCGGGATGGGTGTCACGTACCCGCTGGGTCGCACGGGGGACGTTCGTGGAACGCCGTGCTTCGTAGCCGAGCCAACGCCGGCGGCCGGTAGCCAGCCGAAGCTCTTGGACCAGGTGCGCGACGCCGTGCGCGTGCGCCACCTGAGCCGCCGCACCGAGGAGGCGTACCTCCAGTGGATCCGGCGCTACATCCTCTTCCACCACAAGCGCCACCCGCGGGAGATGGGCGAGAAAGAGGTCGCGGACTTCCTTTCCGCCCTGGCGGTCCAAGG
>JASFUG010000180.1:0-6524 GCA_050050395.1 Nitrospirota bacterium | reverse complement strand
GGCGCAGGAACGGGATCGCGACGTGGATGCCACGCAGCTCACGGCCCGGAAGGGGCAGATCGCGACCGATGTGGGCGCCGACGGCGAGGAAGATCGCCTCGTACCCCTGGTCGAAGAGGTCCTGGATGCTGAAGTCGACGCCGCAGGTCTTGCCGTAATGGATCTTCACCCCCAGGTGCTCCACCGCCGCGACCTCGTTACGGATCACGTCGCGCGGCTGGCGATACTCCGGCACCCCGACCCACAGCATGCCGCCCGGGACCTGGAGCTTCTCGAAGATGTGGCACTCGTAGCCCAGCCGCGCCAGGTCGTGGCCACACGTGACGCCCGCGGGACCGGCGCCGATGATCGCGATTCGGTGGCCGTTCGCCGTCGGATGGACGGAGCCCGGGGCCGTAGAGAACGAGAGGGTCTTGTCCAGGTTGCGGGTGATTTCCACGCCGTATTGCTCGGTCACGTACCGCTTCAGGGCACGGATCGAGATCGGCCGCTCGGAGACGACCCCCTTGCGGCACGCCTGCTCGCACGGGTGGGAGCAGATCCGCCCGCACACCGAGGCGAACGGGTTAGGCCCACGCGCCACGGCGTAGGCGCGCTCGAAATCCCCCTCGGCGATCGCCTGCACGTAATCCCCGGCCTGGGTGTTCACCGGACAGCCGGCAGCGCAGCTGAAGTTCTTGTAGAGGAACTCCTGATCGACGATCTCGACGTGGAATTTCTGTTGATTGAAGGCAATGGACATGAGGACCTCCTCCGCGCGTCGTGCACGACAGCGATCACGCGGCGACGCTCAGCTTGGCGACCTCCTTCCCGCGCATCGACTGTCGCTCGTGCTCGATCTTCTCCTGGAGCTTCATCAGGCCATCGAGCACCGTCTCCGGCATCGGTGGGCAGCCGGGGATGTACACATCCACCGGGATGATCGAGTCGATGCCCTGGACCGTGGCGTAGTTGTTGTAGAAGCCACCGGTGCAGGTACAGACCCCGAAGGCGACCACCCACTTCGGCTCGCACATCTGGTCGTACACCGTCTTCAGCACCGGCGCCATCTTGTGCGAGATGGTGCCCACCACGAACAGCAGATCCGCCTGACGCGGCGTCCAGCGCGGCAGGCCCGCGCCGAAACGGTCGATGTCGTAGCGGCCGCAGGCGACGGACATGTACTCAAGAGAGCAGCAGGCCGTCGCGAACGGGTACATGAACAGCGACCACTTCCGCGACCATCCGATGACGTCCGCGGAACGGGAGGTAAACCATGCTTGATCATTGAAATTCATCACGTTTAAACCCTCCTCCGGATCGCGTCGATGCCGGAGGGCAAAGGAAATTAAGCCAGTCGTCTTTCTTCCACTTTTACAAGAATCACTCACTACGCCAGGCGAGCCGACCCATGGGCGGCCGATCGCGGGGGGTCTCACTCCCGGCGCACCGGCCCGCCCGCGTCCTCCCAGGGCGCGGATGAAACCAGCGGGACGGCGTGACCTGACGCTTGCCGAACTGGGGGCGGCGCGGCAGGGTACCCGCCATGGACAAGGGACTTGTGGTGGGGGGCCGGGCGATCGCTCCCGGGGAGCATGTCAGCGTCGATCTCCCCCTGCCGCCCCTCTACACCCACACCCCCTTGACGATGCCGGCGCATATCGTGCGCGGCCATCGCGACGGGCCGCGCCTCTTCGTGTGCGCGGCGATCCATGGTGACGAGCTCAACGGCGTGGAGATCATTCGCCGCCTGTTGCTGCGCGCATCGTTACGACGGCTGCGCGGCACCTTGATGGCGGTGCCCATCGTCAATGTCTACGGGGTGATCGACCACTCTCGCTATCTCCCCGATGGCCGTGACCTGAACCGCTGTTTCCCGGGCTCGGAGGGTGGATCGCTGGCCGCACGTGTCGCCGGGGTCTTCATGTCGGAGATCGTTAGCCAGGCTACCCACGGCATCGACCTCCACACCGGCGCACGCCACCGGACGAACCTGCCCCAGGTGCGTGGCAATCTCGACGACGCGCATACCGCCTCCCTCGCCGAGGCCTTCGGCGTCCCGGTGCTGATCAATGCGAACCTGCGCGACGGCTCCTTGCGCCAGAGCGCCGCGGAGCTCGGGATCCCGATGCTCATCTACGAAGCGGGCGAGGCGCTGCGATTCGACGAGGTGGCGATCCGCGTCGGCGTCCAGGGCGTGATCAACGTGATGCGCATGATCGGCATGCTGCCGCCGCCGCGGGCGCGGCAGCGTACGGCGGTGGAGCCATTCGTGGCGCGCTCCAGCACCTGGGTGCGGGCACCGGGCAGTGGAATCCTGCGCGCCATGGCCGACCTCGGTGGACGGGTGAGTCGCGGCGACGTTCTCGCATGGATCTCGGACCCCTCCGGCAACGGCGAGCGGGAGGTGGTCGCGACGGCGAAGGGGGTCATCGTCGGCCGCACCCGCCTGCCGCTGGTACTGGAAGGGGAGGCGCTGTTCCACATCGCGCGCTTTCGCGAGGCGGACGAGGTCGCCGAGAAGGTGGAGCTGTTCCATGCCAGCCACGAGGCGGAGATCATCTCCGACTCGGTACCACCGGTGATCTGACACGCATTTCTCGCCAGAAACCGGCTATCCGTGGCCGCGGGTGCGGGTGTGATAGGGACGCGCGTTCTTCTCGATGAACTGGACGATCATGCCGGCCACGTCCTTACCGGTGGCCTTCTCGATCCCCTCCAGGCCGGGCGACGAGTTCACCTCCATCACCACCGGGCCGTGGTTGGAGCGCAGCAGGTCGACGCCCGCCACGTTGAGTCCCATCTGTCGTGCCGCACGCACCGCCGTCGACCGTTCTTCCGGGGTGAGCTTGACGGTGACCGCGCTACCACCACGGTGGAGGTTGGAGCGGAACTCGCCCTCCTTTGCCGAGCGCTGCATCGATGCGACGACCTTCTCGCCGATCACGAAGCAGCGGATGTCGGAGCCGCCCGCCTCCTTGATGAACTCCTGCACCAGGAAATTCGCATCCAGCGCGCGGAACGCCTCGATGAGGCTCTCCGCCGCCTTCTGGGTCTCGGCGAGCACCACTCCCTTTCCCTGGGTGCCCTCCAGTAGCTTCACCACCAACGGCGCGCCGCCCACCAGCTTGATCAGGTCCGCGGTATCGTCCGGCGAGTTGGCGAAGCCGGTCAGGGGCAGGCCGATACCCGCCCGGGCGAGGATCTGCATCGAGCGCAGCTTGTCGCGGGAGCGGGTAATCGCCACCGACTCGTTGGCCGGGTAGGCGCCCATCATCTCGAACTGGCGCAACACCGCGGCGCCGTAGAAGGTGACCGAGGCGCCGATGCGCGGGATCACCGCGTCGAACGGCTCCAGTCGCTCCCCCCGGTAGTGGACCACCGGGCGCAGGGAGGCGATGTTCATGTAGCACTTCAGGGTGTTGAGGACCTGCACCTCGTGACCCCGCTGCTCCGCCGCCTCGACCAGACGGCGTGTCGAGTACAGCGTCCGGTTCCTGGAGAGGATGGCGATCCTCATGTGGGACTCCCTTCTGCTGAGCGCCGTCGCCCACCCTTGCGTGGCGAGCGACGACCCACCAGGTAAGAGGAGGCTGGATTGATGAGCAGCCGGCCACGCATGGCGGTGCGACCGAGGAGGACACGAAACCGCATGTCGTCGCGGTTGGTGAGGGTCAGCTCGACCGACCAGGAGTGGGGCCCGAGGACCAGCGTGGTGAGGATGACGTAGCGTCGCTCGCGGTGGCCGCCGGAGTCGCTTACCCAGCGATGATCGACGACCGCGGCGTGACACTCGCGCACCACGTCGTCCCGGCGCTGTAGCGGATGGACGCCGAAATGCACCATCGGAGAACCGTGCTGCTCATAGGGCTCGACGAAGAAGGCGTGCAGCGCCGAGGTGCGAGCGCCGGTGTCGACCTTCGCCTTGATCTGCGCGATGCCGAGATCGGGGAAGGCGAGCCACTCCCGCCAGCCGACAGTCAACAAGCGACCGTCTAAGGGCGTTCCGGTGGCGGCCGAGGTCACGACCGATGATCCGTAATCTTCACTGCCACGCCGGACATTATTACCACGGGTGCGACTTCACCTCCATGTTGCCTCCACCGGTAGTGTGCGGACAATCATGGGGAGCGTGGAGACACCGTCGTGGCGCTCTCCGCTGTCGCTGCACCGCAACGGCGGGCGTTCCCTGCGCTTCGTAGCGCTGTGCTGACGCCGTCTTGGTGCACCGCCCGTTCCGTCCACGCGCGGGGGATGGGCGGAGAAGGGAACCTCCGCCTGACGCGGCGCTCCCTCCGGACCAAGAGGGGCCCCCCTCAGACCCGATGCGGCGCAGCCTGCCGCCGGTGAGACCACGAAGCCGGTCGCCCCCATCCAGACAGAGGAGCGACCGGCTTGTGTCCCCAAGGACATCAGTAGATGTCGTGGGCGGTGTTGTAGACGTTGAACTTGCCGGTCGGGGTCGGCAGGCCGGTGAAGCGCCGGATCTCCGTCAGCGTCGTCGCGTCGAGGACGATCACCGCTCCATCCGGATCCCAGTCCGAGATCCACACCTGCGAGCCGTCCATGTTGAACTCGATGTGCACGGCGCGGCCGTTGGTGGCCACCCGGAAGGAGTGGTCCAGGGCACCGGTCGCCTTGGAGATGGCGCAGAGATGGCGGCCGGAAGACGAGGGGCGCAGGATATGCACGGCAAAGCCGGTGCTCAGGCGTGCGATCGCCTGCGAGCGGGCCGCGCCGATATCGGGTCCGGTGGCACCGGTGCCGTAGAGGCCGTGGCACCCGGCGCAGAGGTTGAAGTAGACCTGCCGGCTGGCCTCGACTTCCTCGGGCCTCAGGGTTACCGGCGGCGTGCTCTCGATGGGCGTGCTGCCCCGGCCGACCAGGAAGTCCACCATGTCCCAGACATCCGTGGGCGGATGCAGGAGATCGGGCATGAGGTAGGGATAGCTGGCGAGCTGACCCACATCGTAGGCGCCGGCCGCGACCATCTCCGCCGGGTAGTCGATCCAGGCGCCGAGCCAGGTGTCCGAGTTGTCCATGGCGCTGGCCATCAGATCGAGACCGGGCCGGGGCGGCTCGATGGGCGCACCGCCATAGCTGTGGCAGTACATGCACGACTGGCGGAATTTCGCCTCGCCCCGTGAGACGGCGCAGTCGGAGTCGTCCGCGTCGATCGTGCCGTCGTCATCATCGAAAAAAGACTCTGCCAGTTCCGTTTCATGACGCTCTCCCTCTCCGAGTAGAGTGGCGCGGGCGGTGTTCCTGCGGAATGCCGATACCATCTCCCCAGCCGTCCAAGATCGCTGCGTCTCGCGTGAAGCGTTCTCCACAGGGTCGTGCTCTCTTCATCTCGAAACGTCGATCCAAGGCCTCCGCCCGTTTGCCTTCCGCCAGGGACTGAACTGAAGACACCGACAGGGCCGATGGCGGCCGGCGACGAGACGACGGGTCGTGGGCTTCACAGGGCGCAGGTGATGCGGCCCAGCTCCTCGGTGAGACGCAGGTTCTCCCGGTAGTCCACCGGGCAGTCGATCACCGCTGGACGTCCAGCGGCGAACGCCGTCTCCAGGGCCGGCCCCAGCTCGTCGGCGGCGGTCACCCGCAGGCCGAGGGCGCCGAAGCTCTCCGCCAGGGCGACGAAATCCGGGTTGCCGAACGCGACATGCGACGTCCGGCCGAAGTGCTGCCGTTGCTTCCAGTCGATCAGGCCGTAGCCACCGTCGTTGAAGATCAGCGCCACCACCGGGCGTTGCTCGCGCACCGCGGTCTCCAGCTCCTGGATGTTCATGAGAAAGCCCGCGTCCCCGGTCGCCGCGAGGACACGACGGTTCGGGTGGACAAAGGCCGCGGCGATGGCCCCCGGCAGCGCGATGCCCATGGCGGCGAAGCCGTTGGAGATCAGGCAGGTGTTCGGCGCCACCGCCGGATACATGCGGGCGACCCACAGCTTGTGGGCGCCCACGTCGGAGACCACGATGTCCTCCGGCCCCAGGGCGCGGCGCATCTCGGAGAGCATGCGCTGCGGCTTCACCGGAAAGCCGGGGTCGTCGGCGTGCGCCGCGAGCTGCTCGCGGATCACGTTGCGCAGGGAGGCGTAGGCGGTCTCCTGGCTCGCCGGTGCCCGCTCCGCGAGGCGGTCCAGGGCGGTGGCGATCTCCCCCACCACCCCTACCTCGACGATGTAGTGGGCGTCCACCTCGGCCGGCGAGGCGTCGACGTGCAGGATGCGCTTGTCCCGCTGCGGGTTCCACTGCTCGGGGGCGTACTCCACCAGGTCGTAGCCGACGGCGATCACGCAGTCGGCGATGTCGAATCCGCGGGTGATGTAGTCCTGGGCCTGGAGCCCCACCGATCCCAGGGATAGCGAGTGGGTATAAGGGATCGCCCCCTTGGCCATGAAGGTGTGGGCGACCGGGATGTTGAGACGCTCGGCGAACCGCGTCAGGGCGGCGGCGGCACGTCCGCGGATCACCCCGTTGCCGGCCAGGATCAACGGCGCCCGCGCCTCGCGCAGCACCGCGACGGCGCGCTCGATCTGGCGG
>JASFUG010000179.1:0-6525 GCA_050050395.1 Nitrospirota bacterium | reverse complement strand
CCCGTGGTCTCACTCGGTTACACCCGCTAGACCGTTGCCAGGAGGCCATGCCGCGCTCGCTTGGAAAAAAATGACTCCACGTCCATGGCGCAGCACGGGCGGTGGTCCCGCCTAGGGGGCCGCCGGCAACCACCGCAAACTCAGGCCGGTACAGATGCCCCGGCCACCGTCGACGAGAAGCGCCGTCAGCGGCAGCGCCGGTTTCCAGCCGTCGCCGATGGCACCACCTTTCGGTGGGATCACCAATAGCAGGGGGGCCAGCGACGGAGCGACGGCGCCGAACGGGACGGCGACGGCCCAGTAGGCACGACGACGCGGGAAACGCCGGTGAAGACAGCGCGTGGACGTACCCCACAGCCCGCCGATGAAGGCCAACGACACAACGGCTGGTGCGCGAAACTGCCAGGTCGGTGCCAGGGAGAACGGGGCAAACGGCGCGATTGCGAGTGGCCACGTTGTCCATTAAGACCGCATCCACCAACACCGAAAGCCCTAGCCCGTCCACCATCCCGGGGCAACTCCAGGCATCTTTATAGCCTTGGTGTACGCCCCGTCAAAAGACCGAGTACTAGCGAAATCAAAAAGAACACCAGGAAAACAAAAAACAAAATTTTCGCCATGCCGGTCGCTACGGTCGCGATCCCCCCAAAACCAAAGAACGCTGCAACCAGCGCGATGATCAAGAATATTGCAGCCCAATATAGCATTGGATGCGGTCCATCCGTGTGTCGCGAGATATCACTGCAGGGCAAAAAACGTCTCACGAACCGTCCGCGGACCGGCGGAGTGCGACCATGGTCATCTGGCCGCACTGTTTGCGAATCGCCGCCTAGTTCGTCATCTTCTCGATCTCGCTCTCGAGCTCACCGACTGCTTCGTCGAAGCGTTCCTTCGTTTCCACCCATTGGTCTTTACTGACTTCGCGTAATTCATCCAATTTATCGCTGAGTTCGTCTTTTTTGGCCTGCAATTTATCGATCTGTTCCTCGGTCATGTCGGAAATTTCTTCCTTCGATTGTGCGGTTTCATGCTCGATCTTCCCCTGCAGGCTGGCGAGCTTGTCATTCATGGAGTCGAGACGCCGCTGGTATTCCTGGATCAGGTCCGATGATTGGCTCGATGCGCTATGAGCCTCCTCTCCTTGTTCCGTCCCGGTGTGGTCGTTTGAGTCGCCCTTCTGACAGGCGCCCAAGGTCAATGGAATGGCCAGGGCGAGCAGGGCTGCAAAGGACATAGCCCGTGGCGATCGTCGTACCTTCTTTGTCAGCGATTTCATCCTGGTTCTCCTCCTGTTGTTGTGGCCGACGTCCGTCGGAGTCGTTTGGCTCGGACAAGGCGCCAATCGTTAATGGACCAGCGATCCCTTCAATGTACCATGCCGAACGCGCTACCCGGTCTTATGAAGAACGCGACGCAAAGGCAGCGTGAGCATAAAAAGTGATGCCAGCTTAGCTGACCTTGGCGGGCAAAGTCTCAGCAGCCGAATTTTTGTTTTCCGACGGGGATTACCTTCCCGCTTCCCGATTGCGGCGGCCGAGACGACACGCTGTCTTCCGCATTCACGGGCAGCGAGTCGCGCGGGTCGACGATTGGCTGTTGCGCCAGTTCGGTGCTGGCGGTTGATCGTTTTCGGCGTACTGGAGGCGATGGGTATCGTCCTCGAAGGCAGGGGGAGAATCGCCCCGTGGCGACCGCTGAAATGCGTGTTTCGTCGTTCCTGATCGACTGATGGTCGCGTTCGATCCGGTCCGGCACCCGCGGCAGAGCTGGAGCGGATCGTCGCCCAAGGCAGACGGCGGGGCGACATCTTGCGCGGGCTGCGGGAAGCCGCGGGATCGGTATGCGGAGCTGATCCAGAAGGCATTCGCCCGCGACGAACCGGCTGCAAACCGGGGGCCACGTTGACGAAGCAGGGCGGTAAGCAGCCGGCGTTGACAGTGCGCGGCGTACGGCGGAGCTACGCGAGTGAAGGGAGACGATCATGAAACGAGCTACCATTGGTTGTCGTCGCTGGACCATCGCGGAGGGCTACATCCGCGGGACGAGCACCGGCCCACAGACGGAAATGCTCAGCCATGAAACCTGCTGCAGCTCGACGTGTCGGATCAGCCGGTGTGCGTCGAGCTGACGGTGTGTTTCAGTGACCGTGAGCCGGCGGGACCCTACCGGGTCGTCGTGCCCGCGCGCCGGACGGTGCAACTGCGATTCAACGATCTCGCGGACCCGGAGCCGACCCCCCGGGACACGGACTACGCCTCGGTCATTGACTCGGCCGTGCCGATCGACGTGGAGCATACTCGCCTCGATTCCCGGCAGGCCGAGAATGCCCTGATCAGCACCATGGCCTTCCCTGCCGAGTGACATTCGCGGCTGGCGGGAGAGGGCAGGTCGAGGGAAGGAGACGGCCATGGGCGGCGCACGGACGCCGCCCGGGATCGGAGCGGACGGACTTTGCCGCAGGCACGGATGGGCGATCACGCCGTCCGCGCCCGGACCGGCCTCGGACGACAAGCGTCGTTCGCCGTCGGGCCCCGCGGGCGGCTGCTGCCACGCCAGGCCAGCACACAGAGGGTCGCGAAGTCCCTTCGGTGTTCAGTCGCCCGCCTGTAACACTACGGGGACGTCGAGCTCCTTACCCGATCGCCAGATGTGCAGGGTGACGCGATCGCCGACGTGGTAGTCGTCGAGGCGCGAGAGGAGGGTCGAGACGGAGGCCACGGGCTTTCCGTCCAGTGCGAGGATGACGTCACCGGGGATCACCTCGCCTCTGCGGTCGATCTCGGTGCCCCGTAGCCCCGCCGCCGCGGCCGGCGAGCCCGGCTTCACCTTGAGCACCACCACGCCCTTGACCGCCAGTCGGTCGGTCAAGGTCCGGTTGAGACCGGCGTCGACGCGGATTCCCAGGCTCGGCCGCGCATATTTGCCGCGCGCGATCAGCTCCGGCACCACGCGGTTCACCGTATCGACCGGCACCGCGAAACCGATCCCGGCGTAGGCGCCCGACGGGCTGTAGATGGCGGTGTTGATGCCGATCAGGCGGCCGGCGCTGTCCAGGAGAGGCCCTCCGGAGTTACCGGGATTGATGGCGGCGTCGGTCTGGATCAGATGGTCGATGGTCGCGCCGGTCTCCTCCGTCAGCGAGCGGTCCAAGGCCGACACCAGGCCGCCGGTCAGCGTGTAGTCGAGCCCGAAGGGATTGCCGATGGCGAAGACCTTCTGTCCTACCTTGAGGTCACCGCTGGTGCCGACCGGTACGGGCGGTGGTCGATCGAAGGCCACGTTGATCCGCAGCACCGCAAGATCGTGGGCGGGGCTGGCGCCAACCAGAGCCGCGCGGTAGCTGCGTCCGTCGTTGAGTCTCACCGTCGCCTCGGAGGCGCCGGCGATCACGTGGTTGTTGGTGACCACATGGCCCTGGTCATCCCAGACGAATCCGGAGCCGGTGCCCCTGGGCACGGTGAAGACGTTGCGCGTCCAGTAGTCGAGCACCCGCTGCCGGGTGCTGATGAAGACCACAGACGGACTGGCGTGCTCGAAGATCTCGATCGTCGCGGTTTCGTCCGCAGCCAGATCCCCACGCGCCGTCACCGGCCGGGATTCTGTGGTCACGCCGAAGAGATAGCGCTCGATTCTGGGCAGGAACTGCAGGAGGACGAGGATCAGGACGACGATCCCGCCCAGCCAGCGGAGGCGACGTACGATCGGGTCGGTTTCACCTCGCACCGCACAGGCTCCCTGATGTTGCGCAGGGCGAGCGCCGCGGGAGCCGCGGATTACGGGCTCGAGCCCGGCCACGGGATCGCTGGTAGAGAACGGACGAAGGCATGCGCTTGCCCTTGGATGAGTTGGCGTCGGGCCAGTCCGGATCAGCCGGGCCAGTGGCTGCGCGCCCAGCGCACGATGTCCGCGGCCCCCATGGCGCCTGGCTGGCGGGCCACCTCGCGACCCGCGTGGAACAGCGCCAGGGTGGGGATGCTCTGGATCCCGAATTGCGCGCCCAGCGCCTGCTCGGCGTCGGTGTTGACCTTGGCCAGCCGCATCCGGGGCTCCAGCTGCCGCGCGGCTTCCTCGAATGCCGGGGCCATCGCCTTGCAGGGGCCGCACCACGGCGCCCAGAAATCCACCAGCACGGGAATGTCGTTGCGCGTCACGTGCCGTTCGAAGCTTGCTCCCGACAGAGCGACGGGGTGCGCCGTGAACAACGGGCGGTGACACTTCCCGCAATTCGGCTGCTCGTCGATCCGCGCCGCCGGGATACGGTTCACCGCACTGCAATGCGGGCAGACGATGTGGATCGTGTCACTCATCGATCTCTGCGTGGTACCAGCGCGTCGCCGTCGGCGCGTTGGCCGCGGACATATTTGCCAGGCCCATTCACTCTAGGCCATCAAGGCGACTACCTGCCATCCGACGCGCGAGCCACGCGGCCTTGAACAGCAGGCACCGCGAATGGAGGAGGATCGGCTTGCGGATAGGCGCGAATGCGTTGTGCCTCTGGCAGCCGTGCCGATTCCCACGGAGCTGCAGAGCCTGCTCCGAAGGGAACATTACAGGCCTCGCGCAGAGGCACCGAGGCGCACATCGGTGTGGGCACACGATCGCCCGCCAGAATACAGGAGTAATAGACCGCATGGAGCGCCCCTCTCCACACGGTCTGATGGCGGGCGGGGAGCCCGCCATCCACGAGGTAGGAAGCCACCCGGACGCGCGTTTCGGTACCCAGGGGGAACGCGTGGCGTCCCCCTCGATATCAGCGACGCCTGCGAGGCCGTCAAGCTAGTGACTGAGCAGGAAGGTGGCAAGGGCCT
Organism: Nitrospirota bacterium; assembly: GCA_050050395.1. Taxonomy (GTDB): domain Bacteria; phylum CG2-30-53-67; class CG2-30-53-67; order CG2-30-70-394; family CG2-30-70-394; genus DASWHD01. The sequence goes on along the minus strand of JASFUG010000179.1, from coordinate 1,717 downwards.
CGCGCTCGTCGTCGGAGAGCCCTTTGATCGAGTCGAGTTGGTCCTCCATGATCGGATACTCCTCTGGGTGGAGGCGGGGCTTGCCCTCGTCCTTCAGGAAGCGGATCAGGGCATCTTTCTGACCCTTGTAGGTTGCGGCGATCGCCTCCAGAGAAGGACCGAGACCATCGGCGACGCGATCCTCTGCGGCGTCATGGCAGACGATACAGCCGTTGGATTGGAAGATTTCAGCCCCGTCTACCCCATACGAAGGCACGGCGACGAACAGGGCGGCGATGGCGCAAACAGCTAGAAGCGTCTTCATGGAAAGATCCTCCTACGAGTGATCGATGAATCTCGCAACGCCGGCTCACGCGTCGGGGAACGTTGGCGCGCGCTGCGGTACGAGGGCGGTACGGCGGTTGCCCAGCGGGCTTCACGCCCTCTGGCTGGCAGCCAAAGGGCGTGCGCGCCGGGCCGGCATGACCCGCAATCTTCCCCGCGGCCGCCGTCCTCAGTGCAACTAACAGGGCGCTCGTTGCGCCGCTGATAAGGGTCCCCGCACGCTCGTGGGGACGGCGTGGGACCTCCTCGACGAGACCGCCAGAGGAGCACCGGCCCCCTTCTCCCGCGACTTCCAACGTTCCCCAATCTGAGAGCCGTGAGGCCTAGGGACACGCCTACGTGAGCACAGTGTCCTCCACGAACCTCCAGTTCACGACCTTCCAGAATGCGTCCAGGTACTCCCGCTTTCGGTTGCGGTAATCCAGGTAGTACGCGTGCTCCCACATGTCACAGGTGAGCAACGGCTCCTGGCCGGACGTCAACGGGTTGTTCCCGTCCTTGGTCGTGACCACCGCGAGCTTGCCGTCCAGGTCGCGGATCAACCAGGTCCAGCCCGACCCGAAGAGAGTCGTGGCCTTCTCCGTGAACTGCTTGCGGAACTCCTCGTAGGACCCGAAGTCCATGTCGATCACCTTTGCAAGGTCACCGCTGGGTCGGCCGCCACCCCCCGGGCTCATGCAATGCCAGTAGAAGGTGTGGTTCCAGGCCTGCGCCGCATTGTTGAACAGCGGCCCCGGCTCCGCCTGGGTGATGATGTCCTCCACGGTCTTGCCGGCAAAGTCGGTCCCTGCGACGAACCTGTTCAGCTTCTTGATGTAGGCGGCATGGTGCTTCCCGTAGTGGAATTCCAGGGTTGCGGCGGAGATGTACGGCTCCAGTCCGTCATGGCCGTACGGGAGGTCGGGGAGCCGGTATTCACCGGATTCCGTACATTCGATCGTGGGTGCTGGGATCTTGATCGCTGCGACGTTCATGATGAGCTCCTTCCGTGAAGCGCGTGTGAACAGATCGCCGGACGCGAGTTCTTCCGCCGGCGGAGACGATGTCCTCGCAGGTACCAAACGCGGCTGCGATCCCGTTATGCGAGATCGCCGTGCCGGGTGAGACGTCGCGCCACCCGACTGGCGGTCGCGCCCGGACCCCAGCCGATCGCGGGTCCGCGTGCGAACATCGACTTAATTCACCATAGCAAAGATGCCGTGACCGATTAACCCGCATGTCTCACAACGTCCACATTGGCGGAGTCCGATGCGGTGCAGCGCCGCCCCGTAGGTGCGAATTCATTCGCACGATGCCGGAAGGTCCGGGGGAAACGGTGTCGGCCGAATGAATTCGGCCCTACGCCGACACTGCTTTGCCTCCCGCGGCCTGCCACGAATGGGTCTGGTGCGTG
>JASFUG010000178.1:0-6529 GCA_050050395.1 Nitrospirota bacterium | reverse complement strand
GGCTACGAGGCTCCGCGTCCGGCAGCGTAGCCACGTGAAGTAGAACCCGGGGAGCCACGTCGCCAGGGCCCATGCTCCCGGATGGATGCAGTAGTGGGTGGCCGCGAAGAGGGTGGCATTGATCGCGATGCGTCGCAGTCGACCGCTCGGCCTCATCGCGTCCGGTTGCAGGCGCCGCCAGAGGTAACCGCGGAAGAAGATCTCTTCCGGGAGTGCCACCCACAGCAGTTGCCGGAACAGGGAAACGGCGATCGCACTGGGATCTAGCCGCCAGGTGAGGTCGACGGCACCGATCAGGCTCAGGAAGGCGAGGCTTGCGGGGCCCAGTAGGACGATGAATACCGCGACGTGCCGCAGGGTGCTGGCGAGATCGGGAACGCTCAGGCCCCAGTCGCCCAACGGCTCGCGCCGGGCGAGGAGGCTGACGAGCGGCAGGTTGATCCACAAGCTGGGCAGCAGCGGGACCAACCACGAGGGCCAGCCACGATACGCCAGGGCCGCGGTGATTCCTGCCCACAGGAGCACCCCCTCGAGCTTGAGCGCGCGGTTCATGCGGCAAGATGATGCGCTCAGAGGAGCGTGTCCATCCTGTCGTGTGTCGCTCAGCGGAGGTAGGTGAGGGGGTCGAAGCCACGCATACGTGCGTCCCGCGACTCGAGGATCTTGACCGGCCTGTCTCCCTGGGCGCTTTCCCACAGGTCGACTTCGTAGGGGGTGTCCAGGCGCTCCCTCGCCTGGTTCTGGATGACCGTGACCAGTGGAGTGAGCGGGTGTCCTGGCCGTACCTCCTTCACGAAGCCGATGGTTCCGTCGGAGAGCAGTACCAGGGTCCCTTTCGGGTACAGGCCAAGGTGGTTGACAAATCTTTTCAGTAGCGTCGGTTCGAATGCGCCACCGACCTCCTTAGCCATGATGCGCAGGGCACGCTCACAGGTCATTTCTTCCTGGCGGCCGTGTCGGCCACGGAGGTTGTCGTAGGTATTGGCGATGGCGACGATGTGGCTGGCAAGGTGCAGCGGCGAGTGGCTGGTGCGGCGCGGGTAACCACGGCCGTCGAAGCCGATGTGGTGCTCGAAGGCGACCCGTGCGCTGACGTTCCCCACGCCGCTGAGCTTGCGCAGCAGGTTGGCCCCGAGGACGGGATGGCGTTCGAGGAGCTCGTGCTCTTCCGCCGTCAGCTCCCCCTCCTTGTGCACCAGCTCTTCGGGCAGCGCGCTCTTACCGATGTCGTGCAGCAGGGCGGCTGTCCCCAGATCGTGGAGCTGGCGTTGGGGTAGACCCAGGGAGCGGCCGAGTGATACCGAGAGGATGCAGGTGTTGAGGGCGTGGGAAAAGGTTTCCTCGTCTTGCTGCGGCAGGTTGGTCAGGTCAAGGAGGCTGTCATTGCCGGCACAGGCGTTCTGGATCACCTGCTCGACGGCCTCCTGGGTGGTTGCTGTCGCCACGTTGCCGGTTTGCCGGCAGAGCCCGATCAGGTCGCGGACGGCCAGGACGGCGTTGCGATATAGCTCGTTGTAGAGCTCCGCGAGGGAGCGGCTGCCTCCATCCTCCGTGCCGCCGCTGGACAGTCTGCCGATGCGGATGGAGCGTACCCCGGCGCTGGCCAATTTCTCGCTGGCCGGAGCATCGGTCGGGTCGCTGGAGAGGACGTCGAGCAGCGCCTCGACCTCTTCGGCGGTCGTCTCACGGTCGAAGGTGACGCGCTCGATCTCCCGTTCGCGAAGCGGCGCAAGCTGCGCGGCGGAGGGAGAGAGCCCCTGGGACAGGGGGTACTCACCAAGAATCACCCGGTCATCGATGATGCCGATGTTGAGCTCCGGTTGCCCCGCCAATGCCTCGGGAAGGGCGGTAACCAGACGCTCGGCGCTGGCTAGCAGGAGCTTGTGTCCCGGCGGGTAGAGCTGCCGGTTGCGCAGCGCGCCGAACAGGAGCTGGACGAACTCCACCGCCTGCCGTGAGTGCTTCGCAGGGGTGCCCTCATTCGGGCGTGGCGGCGAGTCGTTCACCGTCGAGCGCCTCCGCCGTCGCCGCGCGCGGCCGTGCGACTGGAGCTGTCGCGCAAGGTCTCTTCACACACACGCGCGACCGCTGGCCGGCGCACAAAGGTTCCTCTGCGCAGGGTGTCGAGGGCACGCTGGTCGCCGATGCGGGCGAGGGTACGTGCCGCAGTGATGCGCACCTCGTCATGTTTCTTGGTCGCCAGCGCCGGCTCGGTAAGGAGGAGGCGGGCGATGAACGGTGTGGCGTTACGCGACCCGATCTGGCCGAGGCCGGCGAGGGCCTCCTTCACCACCCGGTGATCACCGTGATTCAGCAGTGGGATGAGCAGCCGCGCGCTCTCCTCTTGCCCGAGCTCACCCAATAGGTGCAGGAGGTTGCGCACGAAATACCAGACCGGATCCTCGAGTCGTTGCTGGACCTGGGGAAGGATGCCGTTGCCCTGGTTCTTGAGCAGGGTGAGGATGGCGCGCCGTTGTGCGCGGTCACCGCTGTCCTTCAACAGGTCGAGTAGGCAGTCGATCGCCGGTGCGCCCAGCGCGGCGATGCATTGGTTCACATCGCGCTCCGCCGGAGTCCCGCCATACTGCCCGTAGTCCATCACCAGGGTGGCGATCAATGGCCGATGGTCCAGCTTAGCAAGCCACTCCGCCGTCTGTGCCCGGAAGTTTTCCGTCAGGGGGCTGCCCGCCAGCTCCAGGCGGCGCAGGCCGTCGAGGATCGCCAGGGCGACGTCGTAGGCCTGCGACTCGACGGCATCGCTGACCAGCTGTTTCAGGATGCTCAACTGGTCGGTGAACTGTTCCGGATCGTCCTCGACCTCCAGCAGAGCGAGGTAGAGACTCGCCTGCTCCCGTTCCGCCACGTCCAGGAGCAGGCCCTGCAGGAGCTCCGCGGCGAGGTCACGGTCCTCGTCCAAGGAGCGAAGCTGCTCGATGTAGTCGCTTGCCGACGAGGCGGAGGGCTCCTGGAGGATCGACAGGTAATCGGTATCGGCGAACCGTCGGCACAGGGTGCGCAACGCCTCCGCCTGAGCGACGTTGCCGTCCTTCAGCTGGCGAACCGTGTCGGTTTGTTGGTCCAGGAGGTCGAGGATGCGCTTCTTCTGCGGGTGGACCGTGAGCAGGCGCTCCACGAGACGCACCATCTCGCCCTCATCCGCCTCGCCGGCGGCCGCCATCAACAGCTCGGCGGCGCGGTCGGGACGGAAGGCGGCGATCAGCTCGTCGACGATCTCATTGCCGGGATCGGCCTCGTCGTCGTCGCTCTCGGTGAGAAGCTCGACCAGCTGCAGGGGCCTAAGCGCTTCGGTGCCGCGGGCGATCTGACTGAGAAACGCCTGCCGTTGGGTGCCTTGTTGGCCGTGCAGCAGACTGCCCAGGCTACGGTAGAAGTTGGCCAGCAACGACCCCTTCACTTTGCCGACCTCGATCCATTGCTCGTCGAGCTGGAGCTGGGAGAGCTCGTCGGCGAGGTGGCGTAACTTCCGGGGATCGGCGGCGAAGGCGGTGATGAAGTCACGCGCCTCACCGTCGAGCTCTTCGGGCCGACGCACGACGTAGCCGGTGATCATGGCGTACCACAGGCCGTCGGCATCGATCAGCTCGCGCGGGGATGGCAGGCCGTTGGCCGCGACCCGGAACACCCGCGTGTAGTCGAGGGGCAGAATGCGCACGGCTCCGAGTCGCGCCTTGTCGATGAGCGCCTCGATACTTCCGGCCTCCAGGACTTGCTGGCGGGGTGTCGCCAGGACCTCGATCAGATGTTGCAGCGCTCCATCGTCCGCGCCGGGCGCGAAGCTCAGGGTAGCGATACCGATCTGGTGGAGATGGCGGGACAGGCGTCGCAGTGGCGTATCCAGAGTCGGCAGCTCGCCGTCATTGACCGCGATCGTGTCGCCTGTGAAGGTGAGATTCACCAACAGGTGGTCGACCATCGCCAACTCATATCGTTCTCGCAGTTGCGCGATGGCGTTGCCCATCGACGGGTGGCTCTGGGTGTAGAGCTGGGTGATCTTCAGGGCCACATTCAACGCGCGCAGTATCCCGAAGGCGAGGGTCTGCACCTCCTCGCTCGCGACGGGTAGATTGCTGGTCACCCGCTTGGCCATGGCTACAGGTAGTCTTCCGCGGCGACCGCGACATTGTTCGGATCGATGGCGCGCCGGATCTCCAGCGGCGGATTGCGTTGCTGGCCGCTACGTAGGTCGTAAAGCATCGGATTCGGCAAGGGATTGCCCTCGCCATCGAGGACGGTGCGCACCGTCGGCCGCGTCGGAAATCCCGCGTGTGTGGTCACCACCACCGCGAGGGTGCCGTCGGACAGCTCCACCAGACAGCCGCTGGGGTAGGGCCCGACCATGTTCACGAAGTGCTTGAACAGAACCGGATCGAGGATCGTGCCGGCTCCCTGGGACATGATGCGCAGGGCCTCGTCGGGGGTGATCTCGGACTTGTAACTGCGAATCGTACGCAATGCGTCGTAGTAGTCCGCGATGGTGCACATGCGTGAGATCAGGTTGAGCGGCCGCGGGTGCGCCTGCGTTGGATAGCCACCGCCGTCGAAGCGCACGTGGTGTTCGTAGGCCACCAGAACGGTGAGATCGTCGACATGCGGGATGGTGCGCAGAAGCTTCGCACCAAGGACCGGATGGGCCTTGACGATGTTGAACTCCTCCGGGGTCAACTTGCCCGGCTTGCGGATCAGCTCGGGAGGCACGAAGCATTTGCCCGTGTCATGGAGCAGGGCGGCCACGCCGACGGCATTAAGCTGCCCCTCGGGCACGCCGAGGGTCCGTGCCTGGGCGACCGTGAGGATGCAGACATTGAGGACATGAGTGTAGGTGTAGTCGTCGTGGCTCTTTAGCCAGGTGAGGGCCTGTAGCTGACCGCCGTGACGGTTGTCGTTGACCACCGCATCTACGATCTCGCGCGCTCGGTCCACGGGAACGTTGTGGTCCTCGGTGATGATCCGGTGGATCTCCTCGATGGTGCCGACGGCACGTTGGTAGAGACGCCTGGCAAACTGGCCGTCACTGGTGGAGTTCCCGTCTCCTTCATCGGTCGCGAGTCGTCCGATACGGATGTGATGGACCCCGGCATCGGTCAGTGCGGTCTGTAGATCGGCGAGCTCTCGCCCGCCTTGCGGAACGAGCAGGAGGTCGAATAGGGATTCGATCTCCCCGCGCGTCACTCCTTGGCGGAAAGCCAGATGCTCGACGCCGGCATTGCGAAGCTCCTTCAGCCCGCCTTCCAGACGTAGCTCCTGACCCTCCGCGGGATAGGACGGAAACAGCACACGATCACCGATGATCGCCAGCTGCAGGGCCTCGTTCTCCTCCAGGATCCGGCACAGGTTGGCCTCTACCTCTGCCATGGCCTGGGTCGCGGCGGGGTGTCCTGCGGGGTAGAGACCGCGTTGGTGGAGGGCGGTCAGAAAGGCAACCACCCAATGGTGCACCTGCTGCAAGGCGACAGCGGGTTTCCCTTTTGGAAAGTCGGTAGTGGGGAGGGAAGGCGAACCCATCAATGCCTCTCGTTAAGGATACGCCGGCACACGTTGGCCACCGGTGCTCGTTTGCTCAGGACACCTTTACGCAGCGCGTTGATCGCCGCCTCCTGAGGAAAGCGTGCCAGACAGCGTGCTGCCTCGACGCGGACCTGATCGTTCTCGGCGGATGCAGCGCCCGTGTCGTCCGTCAAGACCCGGGCGACAAATGGGATGCAGCGGGGCGAGGCGAGACTCGCGAGGGCAATCAACGCCTCTCGTCGGACCCTTGGATCCCTGTGTTTCAGCTGCAGTGTCAGGGGACGGACCACCTCGGGTGAGCCGGATTGGCCAAGGAGGTGGACGATGTTACGTACGTAGTACCAGTGCTCATTGTCGAGGCGCGCGAGGAGCTCGGGAATCAGCTCGTCGGTGAACGAGGCGAGGATGCGCAGGATTGAGCGGCGCACCGCACGGTCCTCCTCGCGCTCCAAGCGATCGAGGAGGTGGGGTGTAATCGCGCCCTGAAAGACCTTGACGAAGGTGTTGAACTCGTCGAAGTACTGAGCCTTCATCGATTCGATCTCGGCGAAGGCACGGTCCGTGATACCAGCGAGATCGAGGTGGCCCAGATGGGTCCAGATTACCTGTTTGAATTCCTTGGGCCGGTCGCTGTTGCGGCCGCACTGACGTCTCAAATCCGTGGCGATGAGCGTCGCCAGCTCGTAGTCGGCGCTGTCGATGGCAGCCACCAGTCGCTCGATGAGACCCTCGATCACTCGGCGGAATTCGCCGAGCTCTTTCTCATCGGCCAGCAGATCGAGTAGCAGCTGGGTATGGCCGTGGGCGAGAAAGGCGGAATCGAGGGTTGCCAGGTCCTCGTTGGAGACCGTCTGGACGGTCTTGTACTCGGAAAGGGTGGGGAAATAGTCGCTGGCAAAGTCGTCGAGCTGTCCCTCGTACGCGGTCGACATGTAGCGCTGCCCAAGGGACTCCAACGCTAACTCCTCCACGCGTTGCCAGACTGTCAGGGCCTCGCCGTCGT
>JASFUG010000177.1:0-6603 GCA_050050395.1 Nitrospirota bacterium | reverse complement strand
CGGCCGCCAGCAGGAGAAGCAGAGGCCAGAGGCGGCGGATCACTTCCCCTGGCCGTCCCGCTGCTCCTCTTCCAGGAGCTCCTTGTCCTCCTCCTCGTCCCCGTGATCGCCCTTCATCGCCTTGCGGAAGTTCTGGATGCCCTCGCCGAGCCCCGCACCGATCTGGGGGAGCTTCCGCGCGCCGAAGATGAGGACCACGAGGCCCGCGATGATTAGGAGCTCAGGGAGCCCGATGCCGAACATGGAGGTCTCCAGACGGTGACTGCGATCGCCCACCGGCGATCAAACCATCATATCCCGTTGTCAGACCGTGTGGTAGCGTGAGCACGCCTCCATCCGGGGGTGTGGACGATATATCGACTCTCTCCAATGCGCCTCGTAGCCCTCCTCCTCGCCGGCCTGATCGCCTTGACGGCGGGGTGTGAGAAGAAGTCGGCCTTCGACCTGACCAACGAGGGATTGGCCCTGGTCAAGGCGGGGCGCAATGGACCGGCCCTGCGGCGCTTCGAGGCGGCCATCCGCGCGGATCCCAACTATCCCTTCGGCTACTACTACGCCGCTGGCCTGTACAACGAGGCGGGGGAGTGGCATCGGGCCGAGGAATACCTGCACAAGACCATCGAGCTGCGCCCGGACTACGCCAACGCCTATTACACCCTCGGGTTCGTGCTGGAGAACCGGGCCAAGCACCTGGTGGAGACCCACAGCGAGGGGATCGATGCCGCGGAGCTCCAGGATCTGAGCGGTGCGGCGTTTGCACTCTACGCCAAGGACCATCCACCGCCCGACCCGGCGGATCAAGACACCCTCGAGGACCTGCTCCTCCGCAGCCACGACGCCTACGACCAGGCGTCGAAGCGGGGAATCCCCGTGCCGTAAAGCATCGCTCGATCGGCGCGCCGGCCCGCATCCGTGCGCTCGCTGGGGCGGCGTCCGTAGGGGAGGGGTTTATCCCCTCCCGTGGCTGGGACCACCTCGCGGAAGGACGCGGCCGGTGCGCGGGCGAGGATAAACCCCGCCCTGATATGGAGGGGGACGCCACGCGCCCCCCTCGCCGCCCGGCACAGGTCCGGGCGGCTTCACCCCCCGTGGATGGAGGGCTCCTCGCCCACCATCGGACCGTATGGAGCGTCCCGCTCCATACGGTCTACCTCGCCTGGCGGCGATCGTACCTCATGCCCTGTGGCCCCTGACATCGGGGAGAATCCTCGCTAGCATCGCGCCGCCCCATGGAGACCGAAGCCGTTCCCTCGTTGCGCCCGTCGGGCAGCGACCGTCCGCCCGCCTGGCTTGCCCTGGCGGACGGAACGGTGTTTGCGGGCCGCTCCCTCGGGGCGGAGGGTGAAGCCGGAGGCGAGGTGGTGTTCAACACCGCCATGACCGGCTACCAGGAGGTGCTCACCGATCCATCGTACCGCGGCCAGATGGTGTGCATGACCTACCCGCTGATCGGCAACTACGGGGTCAATCCGGAAGACGTGGAGTCGCGCCGGCCGTGGCTGTCGGGGTTCATCGTCCGCGAAGCCACCCGCGTGCCCTCCAACTGGCGTGCGACGCGCGCTCTGCACGACTACCTGGTAGATCACGGCGTGGTCGCCATCGAGGGAATCGACACCCGCCGCCTCACCCGTCACCTCCGTGATCACGGCTGCCAAATGGGGATCATCTCCTCAACGACCACCGATCCCGAGGCACTTGTGGCGAAGGCGGGTGCCCTACCCGCGATCGAGGGCCGGGATCTCGCCGCCGAGGTGACCGCCCCGGAGCCCTACCCGTGGACCGAGGGTGCCTGGGGGCTGGGCACCGGGTTTCAGGCCGGGACAGCGCCCCGTTTCCGCGTGGCCGCCTACGACTTCGGGGTCAAGCGCAACATCCTGCGGCTCCTGGTCCAGGCGGGCTGTGAGGTGCGGGTCTACCCGGCCCGAGCCCGCGCCACGGATCTCCTGGCAGACGACCCGGACGGCGTCTTCCTGTCCAACGGTCCCGGCGACCCCGAGGCGGTCACCGGTGCAGTCGCGGAGATCCGCCGCCTCATCGGGCGGAAGCCGCTGTTCGGGATCTGCCTCGGCCATCAGCTCACCGGCCTCGCCCTGGGAGGGAAGATCGTCAAGCTCCCCTTCGGCCACCACGGCGGCAACCACCCGGTGATGGACCTCGCTACGCGCAAGGTCGAGATCACCAGCCAGAACCACAACTTCGCCGTCGACGTGGACTCGATCCAGGCGTGCGGCGAGGCGGTAGAGGTCTCCCACGTCAACCTCAACGACCACACCTGCGAGGGCCTGGTCCACCGCGACCTGCCATTGTTCACCGTCCAGTACCACCCGGAAGCGAGCCCGGGGCCGCATGATGCGGCCTACTTGTTTGGAAGGTTTACGGAGATGATGGAGAGGTTTAGGAGCAAGGGGCTGGGGACTAGCGGTTAGGGGCTAGGGAAGGACAGCCCTGCGGGCTGAATGAGATGCCGATGGAGCCAAACCCGAAACAATCCGCTGGCCGCGTAGCGGCCAACCACCCCTAGTCCCTATCCCCCAGCCCCTAGCCCCTGCGAGCGCAGCGAGCGAAGACAGCCCTACGGGCTGAATGAGACGCCGATAGAAACCACCCACGAAAAATCGCGCCGGCCGCAGTCCGGCACCACCCCTAGTCCCTAGCCCCCAGCCCCTAGCCCCTTCCTTATGACCGTCCGGAGTTATCGAGATCTGAAGGTGTGGCAGATGGCGATGTCGCTAGCCAACGAGGTGTATACCGTAACGACCACCTTCCCGAAGACAGAGGTGTACGGGCTGACCAGTCAGATTCGACGAGCGGCGGTCTCCGTGCCATCGAATATCGCCGAGGGCCACGCACGGGGAACCACACGGGACTTCCTTCGCTTCTTGGCCGTGGCGCAGGGGTCCCTGGCGGAGCTGGAGAGCCAATTCTTGATCGCGACTCGACAGGGCTATCTCCCGGAAGACGATGCTGCGCCGCTACTCGCCACCGCAGATGGAATCGGCAAGATGGTCCGCAGCCTCCAAACCTCCCTCAACGAGAAGCTCGCCGTACCCCCCTGACCGACAAGATTTTCCCGGCCCGCAGGGCCGGGTCCAACCCTAGCCCCTAGTCCCCAACCCCTAGCCCCCTGCCCGGCGTCCCGCCGCCCTCCAACCCACCGCCGTTGCTGCCTCCATGCCGAAACGTACGGACCTAAAGAAGATCCTCGTCATCGGGGCCGGGCCGATCGTGATCGGCCAGGGGTGCGAGTTCGACTACTCGGGGACCCAGGCGGTGCACGCCCTGCGCCATGCGGGCTACGAGGTGGTGCTGGTGAATTCCAACCCGGCCACCATCATGACCGACCCCGCCACCGCGGACGTCACCTACGTGGAGCCGATCACCGCCGAGATGCTCACCCAGGTGATCGAGCGCGAGCGGCCCGACGCCGTGCTGCCCACCATGGGCGGCCAGGTGGGGCTGAACGCGGCCATGGCCGTGGCCAAGGACGGGGTGCTGGAGCGGTTCGGGGTGGAGATGATCGGCGCCAACGCGACGACCATCGACAAGGCCGAGGACCGCGATCAGTTCCGCGCCGCGATGCGGCGCATCGGCCTGGAGGTCCCGCGCTCGGAGATCGTCACCGACCTGGTGGCGGCGCGGGCCGCGGCGGAGTTCCTCGGTTTCCCGGTGATCATCCGGCCCTCCTTCACCCTGGGCGGCACCGGGGGCGCCATCGCGTACAACGCGGACGAGTTCGACGGTCTGGTCTCCTTCGCCCTGGAGTCCTCTCCCATCCACCAGGTGTTGCTGGAGGAGTCGGTCCTCGGCTGGAAGGAGTACGAGCTGGAGGTGATGCGCGACGGGGCGGACAACGCGATCATCGTCTGCTCGATCGAGAACGTCGACGCCATGGGGGTCCATACCGGGGACTCGATCACCGTGGCCCCGGCCCAGACCCTCACCGACCGCGAGTACCAGATTCTGCGCGACGCGTCGCTGGCGATCCTGTCGGAGATCGGCGTCGAGACCGGCGGCTCCAACGTGCAGTTCGCGGTCAATCCGGCCAACGGCCGCGTGGTGGTGGTGGAGATGAACCCGCGGGTGTCGCGCTCCTCGGCCCTGGCCTCCAAGGCGACCGGCTTCCCGATCGCCAAGATTGCCGCCCTGGTGGCGGTCGGCTACCGGCTGGACGAGATCACCAACGACATCACCCGCGAGACGCCGGCGTGCTTCGAGCCGACCATCGACTACTGCGTGGTCAAGGCGCCGCGCTTCGACTTCGTGAAGTTTCCCGGGGCCAACGACGTCCTCACCACCCAGATGAAATCGGTCGGCGAGGCGATGTCCATCGGCCGCACCTTCAAGGAGGCCCTGGGCAAGGCCCTGCGCTCCATGGAGATCGGCCTGGCTGGGCTGGACCCGCCCGCCGTGCAGGACGAGGGGGAAGAGGCCCTCCTCGCACGCCTGCGTGTCCCGCGTGCCGACCGCCTGCTGTACGTGGCCCACGCCCTGCGCCGCGGCCTGTCCGTGGCGGCGATCTATGAGGCGAGCGGCATCGACCCGTGGTTCATCGAGCAGATCCACGACGTGGTGGCGGCGGAGACCGTGCTGGCCGAGCGGTTCGCCGGTGGCACCTCCCTGGACGGCGCCACCCTGCGCGCCGCCAAGTCCCTCGGGTTGTCGGATCGCCGCATCGCCCGGCTCACCGGGCGGGGCGAGTCCGACGTGCGCACCGCGCGCCTCGCCCACGGCGTTCACGCCGCCTTCAAGCGGGTCGACACCTGTGGCGGCGAGTTCGTCGCCCACACGCCGTATCTGTACTCGACCTACGATGAGGAGGACGAGGCGGATCCCTCGGCGAAAAGGAAGATCATGATCCTCGGCGGCGGACCGAACCGCATCGGCCAGGGCATCGAGTTCGACTACTGCTGCGTCCACGCCGCGTACGCCCTGAAGGAGGCTGGCTACGAGACCCTCATGGTCAACTGCAATCCGGAGACCGTGTCCACCGACTACGACACCTCGGACCGCCTCTACTTCGAGCCGCTCACCTTCGAGGACGTGATGGAGATCGTGCGGGTCGAACAGCCTGACGGGGTACTCGTTCAGTATGGCGGCCAGACCCCCCTCAACCTGGCCGTGCCGCTGGAGAAGGCGGGGGTGCCGATCATCGGCACACCGCCGGACGCCATCGACCGCACCGAGGATCGCGGCCGCTTCGCCGAGCTGGTGGACAGGCTCGACCTCTTGCAGACACCGAACGGCGGCGCCACCTCCGAAGAGGAGGCCCTGGTCGTGGCCGGGCGCATCGGCTACCCGGTGGTGGTGCGGCCCTCCTACGTCCTGGGCGGCCGGGCCATGGAGATCGTGTTCGACGACGACGGCCTGCGCCACTACATGCGTCACGCGGTCCAGGCCTCCCCGGAGCACCCGGTGCTCATCGACCACTTCCTCCAAGAGGCGATCGAGGTGGATGTCGACTGCCTGAGCGACGGCCGCGAGGCGGTGATCGGCGGCATCATGGAGCACATCGAGGAGGCCGGCATCCACTCCGGCGACTCCTCTTGCGCCCTGCCGCCCTACTCCCTGGACGGCGAGGTCCTCACGGAGATCCGGCGCCAGACCGTGGCCATCGCCAAGGAGATCGGCGTCGTCGGACTGATGAACGTCCAGTACGCGGTGAAGGACGGCCAGGTCTACATCCTGGAGGTCAACCCGCGTGCCTCGCGCACCGTGCCGTTCGTGGCCAAGGCGACCGGCCGCCCCCTGGCCAAGCTCGGCGCCCTGGTGATGGTCGGCAAGACCCTGCGCGAGCTGGGGGTGACGGAGGAAATCGTGCCCACTCACTGGGCCGTGAAGGAGGCGGTCTTCCCGTTCCTCCGCTTCCCGGGCGCCGACTGCGTCCTGGGACCGGAGATGAAGTCCACCGGCGAGGTCATGGGCCTCGATGTGCACTTCGACTGCGCCGTGGCCAAGGCACAGATCGCCGCCGGTAACCGCCTGCCCACCACGGGCAGCGTCCTGTTCACGGTGAAGGATCTCGACAAAGGGATCGCCGCCCCGGTGGCGCGCCGTCTCCGGAAGCTCGGGTTTCAGATCGTCGCGACCCGTGGCACCGCCGCGTATCTCAACGCCCAGGGGATCGAAGCCACGTCGGTCTACAAGGTGGACGAAGGTCGACCCAATGTCGTCGATCGCATCACCAACGGCGAGATCCAGCTCGTGATCAATACCACCTCGGACGCCAACGACCGGCGCCAGTCGTACTCCATCCGTTCCTCCACGCTGCGTTTCGGTGTGCCGTACTTCACCACCGTCGCGGGCGCGCGGGAGGCGGCCAAGGGGATCGCCGCCCTGCAACGCGGGGAGTTGACCTGTCGCCCCTTACAGGGTTATTACCAACCCAGTTAAGTTGACCTCCACAAAGACGGCTTTCAGCGAGGCCCGTCTCCCCCGCGGGGGGCGGGCTTCGTTGTTATTTATTTATCGCTTCCAAGAGACGATCGCCATGCCTCATCCCTTTCCCATCACCCCGGCAGGGCTGGAGAAGCTCAAGGCCGAGCTCAAGCAGCTGGTGTCCGTCGAACGGCCGCGGAACATCAAGGACATCGAACATGCTCGCAG
>JASFUG010000176.1:0-6632 GCA_050050395.1 Nitrospirota bacterium | reverse complement strand
AGAGGGAGCGGGGGTACGTTCTGGCCAATCTGGATAATCTGGTGGTCAAGGCCACCAACGAATCAGGCGGCTACGGCATGCTGGTGGGACCCCATGCCACGCCGGATCAGCGTGCCGAGTTCGCGGAGCATATCCACAGGAATCCACGCAACTACATCGCGCAGCCGACCCTCGCACTCTCCCGGGCGCCGGTCCTGATGGAGGACCATTTCGAGGGACGCCACATCGACCTGCGCCCCTACATCCTCTACGGCGAGGATATTTACGTCATGCCCGGCGGATTGACTCGTGTCGCCCTGAGGAAGGGATCCCTGGTGGTCAACTCATCCCAGGGTGGCGGCAGCAAGGACACCTGGGTGCTGAGCGTCTGATCACTCCGCACGGATGCGAGGGGTATGGAACCACCATGTTGAGCCGCGTCGCCGACTCACTGTACTGGATGAGCCGCTACCTGGAACGGGCGGAGAACGTCGCGCGGTTCATCGGCGTCAACCTCAACCTCATCCTGGACCTGCCAGAGGAGTTTGGCGAGCAGTGGGCGCCACTGGTGAACATCACCGGGGACCACGACCTGTTCGCACGGCGTCACGACGTTCCGTCACGCGAGAACGTCATGCACTTTCTCACGTTCGATCGGGAGAACCCCAATTCGATCCTGAGCAGCGTGCTTCGCGCACGCGAGAACGCGCGCTCGGTACGGGAGATCATTTCGTCGGAGATGTGGGAACAGGCCAACCGGTTCTATTTTCTGGTCAAGGGCGCCGCCGCGGACCCATCGGTCATCGACAATCCGCACGACTTTTACACCGCCGTGAAGATGGCTAGCCATCTCTTCGACGGTATCACCGAGGCCACGATGTCCCACGGCGAGGCCTGGCACTTCCTGCAGGTGGGTGAGCTCCTGGAACGTGCCGACAAGACGTCGCGCATCCTGGACGTCAAATATTTCATCCTGCTGCCGGATGCGAAGGCGGTCGGCACGACGATCGACAATATCCAGTGGGCGGCATTGTTGAAGTCGGCGAGCGCGCTGGAGATGTACCGCAAGCACTCGAAACAGATCTCACCGTCCAAGGTGGCCGATTTTCTGGTTCTGAATCGGGACTTTCCGCGCTCGGTGCACTCCTGCCTGGGGCGCGCCGCTCATTCGCTGCATGCCGTCACCGGATCACCGCTGGATGCCTTCAGCAACAAGGCGGAAAAGACGTTGGGTCGACTGCTGGCAGAGCTGAATTACACGCAGATCGACGAGATCATCGCCGCCGGGCTGCATGAATTTCTCGATGGACTGCAGACGCGCCTGAACTGGATCGACGATGCCATATTCGAGACCTTCTTCGCGCGGCGCCCGGTGACCGTGCCTACGGCCCAGCGTCACGTACAGGACTGACCCGCACTTCCTCCCAGAAGGCCAGGGCGACCGCGCGAGCGGCGGGCCTACGGTTCGACGGCCACGATCGCCGCCACTTCGTGGGACGGTGGTGACTCGTTGCCGTGCCGGTCGACCGCGGTGAGGTGATAGCGGTAGGTACCGGGTGCCGGCGGCGTGTCCGTGTAGCTGGCGCGCTGCGCGGCCACGCGCGCCACCGCATCGGGGGTCGACGAGCCGACACTGCGCCACACGCGGTAGGTGGCAAGATCCACGGCGCCACCGGGCTCCCACGACAAGCGCACCTCGGGCCCGACCGCGACGGCGATCAGCCCTGCGGGGGCGGCCGGAGGCGTGATATCACGGGGCGTGGCGGTCACCGCCGCGGATGGCCGCGACTCGGCGGGATACCGTCCCTCGCCGAGGGCCGTCACGACGTAGACATACGGCTGATCCAGTACCACCTGCCGATCGGAAAAGCGCGGCGCCTCGACCGTCGCATACGGGGTATCCTGCAGTTCCTCCCCGGGCGCAGACCGGTATAGGCGGTAGGCGCTCGCCCCGCGGACCGCGGGCCAGGAGAGGTCGACCCAGGTCTCCCCGACGCTCGCCTTCACCCCCTCCACCGGCGGCGGCGGCGGCCCGACGTTCAGGATCCGCCCCTCCGCCAGGGCCGAGGCCACCCCGTAGCGATTCTCCGCGGCCACCGTGAAGGCGTACACCCGCGACCGCTCGTAGCCGGCCAGGGGCAGGATGTACTCCACCCGCCCGTCCTCGATGAAGGCGTTGGCCGGATACTCCAGGTCGACCGTATCGAGGGGCTCCCATCGGCGACAGTCACAGTCGCTCGCCTCCCGCTCCAAAACGTCCTCGCGATACAACTGGTAACGGGTCACGTCCGTGGGCCGCTCCTCTCCCCGACGCAGGGGGTCCGCCCGCCACGAGAGACGTACCTCGTAGCCGCGCACGGTCGCCCGGAACCCCTCCACCGGCGGCGGTGCCTTGATGCCCGGCGGCAGGGGCGCAGCCTTCTTGCCGCACGCCACCGCCAGCAGCGCGATGGCGAGCAGCCAAGGGGTCAGCAGTCGAGGGAAAGGCACGGCACGAGCACCCAACGTTCACTCCTTGCGGGCGGAGGGCGCACCTTATCGCGTCCCTACGCCGCGGCGAAGAGCCGTGCCTCCAGCGCCGAGGTCAGGGCGCTCAGGGTGGCCCGGTCCACGGCGGCGACGCCGATCGCCCCCCACTGCCGACACAGGTGGCGGGCACGGTCGGGGTCGAGGCGGTCGATCTTGTTGAACACCAGCAGGCGCGGCACGGCGACGAGGCCTAGCTCCTCCAGCACCCCGTCCACCGCCTCGATCTGCGCGCGGAAGTCGGCGGCAGAGCAGTCCACCACGTGCAGCAGGAGATCGGCGTCCGCCAGCTCGTCGAGGGTGGCCTTGAATGAACCCAACAACGCCGGCGGCAAGTCGCGGATGAACCCCACCGTGTCGGTGATCAACACCTCCCGCTCGCGCGGGAAACGCAGGCGGCGGCTCGCCGTGTCGAGGGTGGCAAAGGGGCGATCGGCGGCGAGACAGACCGACTGGGTGAGGGCGTTGAGCAGGGTGGTCTTGCCCGCGTTCGTGTAGCCGACGATGGACAGGATCGGCAAGCCGGCCTTGAGCCGCTTGCCACGGCGGAGCTGCTGGCTGGCGGCGAGGGCCGCCAGCTGGCGGGTCAGGTGGGCGATGCGCGCGTCGATGCGCCGCCGGTCGATCTCCAGCTTGGTCTCGCCCGGGCCACGGGTACCGATGCCGCCGCCGAGACGCGAGAGTTGCGGCGACAACCCCACCAGCCGCGGCTTCAGGTACGTAAGTTGCGCCAGCTCCACCCGCAGCTTCGCCTCGCGGGTGCCCGCCTGGCGCGCAAAGATGTCGAGGATGACCTGGGTGCGGTCGAGCACCTTGAGCTCGCTCAACGCGGTGATCTCCTTCACCTGCCCGGGAGTGAGGTCTTGATGGAAGACCAGGGTGGTGGCGCCGCGATGCAGCGCGGTGGAGATCACCTCCACCATCTTGCCGCTCCCGAAGACGGTCTTGGGATCCGCCTTGCCCCGGTACTGCACCACGCGCTCCACGGGCGCGAGGCCGCAGGCACGGCACAGGGCCGCCAGCTCCTCCATCGCGTCTTCACCGTCCGTCGCCGGTGGGAAGATGCCGACCAGCACGGCGCCCTCCTGGCGGCCCACCGCCACCGCATCGAAGGCGGCGCGCAGCAGTCCCTCGAGCTCCTCCACGAAGGCGTCGAAATCCAGGTCCACCCGGTGAAACGACACCATCGGCAAGACGACGTAGGGCAGGTCGTCGGCCCCGGTCGGCTGCAAATGAGCGATGCTCGCTTCGCCCGGGAGACCCTCCGCGGTGAGGGTCAGGGCTGCGACCAGATCGAGGCGCAACAGGGCCAGGTCCGCCAGGTCGTCCTTGGAGAGCGGCTCGCCCCGCAGATGGGTGTGGACCAGACGCAACCCCTTCAGCCGCTGCGGCCCGGCACGGTACTTCTCGAGCTGCGGGATGGTGATCTGGCGCTGGTCGCCGAGGATCACGTGGGTCACCTTGCCGTCGCGCGCGATCAGCATCCCCACCTGGCGCCCGAGCCGATGGGAGACCTCGGTGAGCTGTCGCGCCGCCTCCGGGCTGATCCACTCCCCCCGACCCATGCGCCGACGGTAAAGGCGCTCGAGCTGGTGGAGCTCGCTCGCCTTCAGGCCGTGGCAATTCCCGTGGATGGTCTGCTTGATGGAGGTCACCTCCGAGAGAGATTAAACCCAGTATAGTGATGGGCTACTTCATGGGCACCCTGCCGATCCTGTTCCACGACGAGACCCTGCTGGTGGTGGACAAGCCCGCCGGCGTGGCCGTGCACGGCGGTAGCGGAATCGACCCTTCCTCTACACTCCTGGCCCTGCTGCCCACCGCGGGCCTGACCGGCTGGCAGCCCGCCCACCGCCTCGACGCCGCCACCAGCGGCCTGTTGGTCCTTTCCAATCCCGACGGCCTCGCCGCGATCCACGCCCAGTTCCTTCACGGAACCATTGACAAGACCTACCTCGCGCTAGTGCAGGGCGGTCTGCAACCGTCCAGTGGGCACTTCTCCGCACCCCTGTCGCGCGCCGATCCCGCCGACGCCGACGCCGGCCGGCGAAAGGTCGAGGCGACCGCAATCGGTAGACCGGCCACCACCGACTACCGCACCGTCACCGCCTGGCGCCAGGCGAGCCTCGTGTCACTCACGCCGCGCACGGGTCGCACCCACCAGCTCCGCGTCCACTGCCGCCACGCGGGCCACCCGATCGCCGGCGACCCACGCTACGGCAACGCCACATTCAACCGGCTGATGCGCCGCCGCTACGGCCTGACGCGCCTCTTCCTCCACGCCGCCGAGCTGCGCCTGCGCCATCCTCGTACCGGCCGGGCGGTCCACCTTGAGTCGCCCCTACCACCGGAGCTCGCCGCGGTGGTCGCCGCCCTCGGGCCGGCCCCCGGTGGCTAGGGAGGTTGCGGAAGATTCGCCGCCTGTCTACAGGACTCTCGCCCCCCCGCGGATCGCCACCGCGCGGCCGGTCACCTCTAGCGGCGCCAACGCCGCATTGGCGGTGACAGCGACGCGACGGGTTGTGGGCCTTGTCTCAATCTTGAGCGATGTGCTTCTCATTTTGAGACAGGGCTCGTCTCATTTCCAAGCAATTGCGCCGAGGCAAGGGCTCTTGAGGCGGGCTCGCGGGGAGGAAATGTCCGAGGTCTTGAAGACCTAACCCATTATCGTTCAGGGGTTCATGACCTCGAGATTAGGATGCGAGGACCGGTATTCCGCCAAACGTGGCACCGCGCTTGCATGAGAGATGATCGAGGGGGGCCGTCCTCTTCAAGTGGAGCTCCAATGTCCCTCGCCTACCTTCTCGCTTCGCGCCTCGCCATGCAGGTCATGGCCCGTGCGCGCGACCGGACGATGCCGATCGTCATGGTGGGCAACACAATGCCCTCCTCGTGGGCGTTCATCGGGAGGCTGACGTCATGATTAACGTACACTTGCGACAATTCGTTTTCGGGCGATTTCCGGCGATCCAGGCAATAAGCGCGGCTACTCGGTCGCCCCGCGCGGGAGGCGCCACCTGCGGCACACGGCAACCGCTCGCTGCCCGCCCCGCGGATCCAATTCAGTGCGACGACCGGGCTGGCGATGCCGGGCGAGTTTATGCAGCGCCCACCGCTGGGAGACGGTGGGTGCAGTTCGGGACCGGGCTGGTCATCGCCCTCGCCGCCCTCATGGTACCCGCGACTTCGCTCGCCGCCATCTGCGATGTGGATGATGACGGGGACATCGACAGGTTGGACCTGCGGGAGATCAGTCGGGCGCGGAATACCCCGGCCAGCGGCCCCGACGACCCACGGGACGCCGATGGCGACGGCGTGATCACGCCCCGAGACGTCAAGGCGTGCATACCGCAATGCACCCTGCCCGGGTGCGAAGAGCCGGCCGCCGGCATCCCGCTCGACGCCTGCGAGGACCCCGGCGCCGTCGACTGCAACGGCTCCGTGACGGTCGACAACACCGCCTTCACCACCGACCCGGACGATCCGGAGTTCAGTTGCCATTTCCTCGCGCCGGACCAGGGCGTCGGCTCGGCCTGGTTCACGTTCGTCGCCACCGAGACCACGGCCTGCCTCGACACCAACGACAGCGCGGTCTCCGACACGTTGCTCGCCGTCTACGACGGGACCTGCGGCTCCCTGGTCGAGCTCGCCTGCAGTGAGGATGAGGGCGACGGTCTGCTCTCCGAGCTGTGCGTCGAGGGGCTGACGGTCGGCGATACCTATTACGTCCAGGTGGCGTCCTTCAGCGACTCCTCGCAGGGGTCCATCACCTTGAACACGACCTGCCTGCCGCCTGATGCGATTGACGCCTGCGAAGCCCCCGGCACCATCGACTGCAACGGCTCCGTGACCGTCGACAACACCGCCTTCACCACCGACCCGGACGATCCGGAGTTCAGTTGCCATTTCCTCGCGCCGGACCAGGGCGTCGGCTCGGTCTGGTTCACCTTCGTCGCCACCGAGACCTCGGCCTGCCTCGACACCAACGACAGCGCGGTCAGCGACACGTTGCTCGCCGTCTACGACGGCACCTGCGGCTCCCTGACCGAGCTCGCCTGCAGCGAGGATGAGGGCGACGGTCTGCTCTCCGAGCTGTGCGTCGAGGGGCTCACAGTGGGCGATACCTA
>JASFUG010000175.1:0-6668 GCA_050050395.1 Nitrospirota bacterium | reverse complement strand
AGCGGCGCGAGGAAGGTGTGCGGCTGATGGGCTTCGGCCACCGCGTGTACAAGAACTTCGACCCGCGGGCCAAGATCATCAAGAAGGCGTGCGTCAACGTACTCGAGGAACTCAACGTTTCGTCGCAGCTCCTGGACATCGCCATGGAGCTGGAGGAGATCGCCCTGGCAGACGACTACTTCATCGAACGCAAGCTCTACCCCAATGTCGACTTCTACTCGGGAATCATCTACCAGGCGATCGGCATCCCGGTGAACATGTTCACCGTCATGTTTGCCATCGGTCGCCTTCCGGGCTGGATCGCCCAGTGGGTGGAGCTGCACAAGGACCCGACCTTCAAGATCGGGCGTCCGCGCCAGATCTACACGGGACCCAATCAGCGCGACTACGTGCCGCTGGCGAGCAGGGGCTAGGGATGTCATGCCGGGATGAGGATTGGGGGATGGGGGATGAGGGGATGGTTGGCCGCCGTTGGCGTCCAGCCGAGTGTTTCTGGGTTGGATCCGAATCAACATCGGCCGGCCCGCAGGGCCGGCACCATTCCCTCACCCCACATCCCGCATCCCCCGCCCCGGCATGATCCCCCCCGACCGCAACCTCATCCTGATCGGCATGCCGGGGGCCGGTAAGTCGACCTGCGGTGTGCTCCTCGCCAAGGCGCTGAGCCGGCCGTTCATCGACACCGATGTCTGGATCCAATCCCTGGAAGGCTGCCGACTGCAGGAGATCATCGACGGACGCGGTCTGGTCGCCATGCGCGCGGTGGAGGAGCGGCGCGTACTGGAGCTCGACATCCACGGCCACGTGGTGGCAACCGGCGGCAGCGTCGTCTATTCGCAGGCGGCGATGCACCACCTGAAGGCGACGGGCGAGGTGATCTTCCTGCAGGTCGGAGTAGAGCTGCTTCACCAGCGCCTCGGCGACGCCGCCGAGCGTGGCATCGTCCGCGCCCCGGGGCAGTCGTTCGATGAGCTCTATGCCGAGCGCCTCCCGCTCTACCGGCGCTACGCCGATCACACCATCGCCTGCAATGGACTCGATCATGAGGGCGTCGTGGCCGCAGTTCTCCAGGCGCTCGACGGCTCGTGACGCCGCGCAGCTCAGTGCGTAGCGTCGTTCACCGTCGCGCGGCGTTCCGCGACCATCACCAGGAACGCCTCCTCCAGCGAGCGGGTGAACGATTCAGGACGACAGAGCGGAGACGCGGCCATCCGCGGGCGCAATTCCCGGCGCAGGCCTGCCAGACGTTCCGGCTCGCGGACCAGGGTGGCAGCCGTATCGACAAATGCATCACCGCTCTCCACCACCAGCTCCGCGAGACCGAGGCGCGCGAGGATGCTCGCGCCGAAGCGGCTCGCCGATCGCTCGCCGGCGAGGCTCACCACCGGCGCCCCCATCCACAGGGCCTCACAGGTGGTGGTGCCGCCGTTGTACGGGAAGGTGTCGAGGCAGACATCGACGCGCTGGTAGAGGGCGAAGTGGTCGGCCGGTGTCTCGGTCCAGCCGATGAGCTCCAACCGCTCGGCGGGCACACCATGCGCCGCGAAGCGCCCGTACACGAGGGCTCGGGTACCGGCGTCGCGCAGTGAGAGGTTCTTCATCAGGAGGCGGGCCTCGGGCACGGCGGTCAAAACCCGTGACCACAGGGCCACCACCCCGGGGGCTACCTTGGCGAGGTTGTTGAACGAGCCGAAGGTGGGATGTCCGCTGCCAACCATGGGCAGCGTACCTACCGCCGACGCCTCATCGGGGGGCCGGAAACAGAGCCACCCGTCGCGTAGGCGGTAGAGCCGCTCGACGAACAGCCGCTCGTGACCCGGCGGGTCCGTGTACTCGTCGGTGAGGCGGTAGTCGATGGCTGCGAGACCGGTCGTGGTGTGGTAGCCGAGATAGGTCACCTGCACCGGTACAGGGCGACGCGCGAAGATTCCGAGGCGGTTGCGGGCGAGATGGCCGGTGAGGTCCACCAGCACGTCGATCTCATCGGAGGCCACGAGATTCGCGGCCTGGTTATCATCGAGCGCGGTGATGTCGCGCCATTGGTCGCATGACCCCTGAAGGTCCCGGGTGGTGGCATCGGTCTGGAGGGTGTTGGAGTAGGCGAAGACCTCGAAACGCTCCCGGTCGTGGGCCGCTACGACCGGCGCCAAGAAGGTGGCGACGGCGTGTCGGCGGAAGTCCGGCGAAACGTAGCCGATACGCAGCCGGCGGCCCGCGGCGCGGAGCCCTGTGCGGTCCGCAAGCGTCACCGCCGTGGCGTGGCGCGCCTCCCAATGCCGGTGTTCCGCAAGGATCTGCGCGCCGTCGAATTCCTCGCCGTAGGCGAGGCCCGCGAGGAGATTGGAGTAGAAGGTCGGATCCTCCGGCCGCAGCTCGACCGCTTTGCGGTGGCATTGCTCCGCCTCCTTGTAACGGCCTTGGGCAACGAGTGCGCTGCCCAGGTTGCTGTACGCCTCGGCGCAGGCCGGATCCCGATCGATCGCGCGGGTCAGGTGCTCGATGGCAGCGGTGAGCTCGCCCTGCTCGCGCAGCACCGCACCGAGGTTGCTGTGGGCGAGAGCGAGGTGCGGATCGATGGTCACCGAATTCCGGTAACACTGGATGGCGAACGCCCGGTCGCCGAGCCCTTGACCCACGACGCCGAGGTTGAGGTACAGCTCCGCATCGCGTGGAGAGGACTCGAGGGCCGTCTCATAGTGTTGCCGCGCCTCGGCGAGCCTCCCCTGGTCACGGCACACATGGCCCAGGCTCCGGTGGGTCTTGCCGTCTCCGGGGCGACCGACCAGCACCCGTTCGAAGCAATGTGCAGCCTCCGAGAGCAGGCCCAGCTCGTGGTACGCGATGCCCAGGTTGTTGTACGCCTCCGGGTAGAGCGGACGGTCACGCAGCGCCGCCTTGAGCTCCACCACCGCCTCGTCGAGGTTCCCCTGCTCCCGCAGGAGGTCGCCCAGGTTGTTACGGGCCTCGGGGTACCGTGGGTTGAGCGCCAGAGCACGGCGAAAGCACGCCTCGGCACTCGCCGCTTCGCCCAGGCCGTGGCGGGCCAGGCCGAGGTTGTTGTGCGTTTCCGCATTGCGCGGATCGCCCTGCAAGGCCTGCTCCAGGAGGCCGACCGCGCTCGTAAGCCGGCCGGTTTGCGCGTGTAGCGTGCCTAATAAATGTAATGCCCGCGGCGAGGATGCCGAAGAAGCCAGTATCTCCTGATATCCAGCCTCGGCAGCCGCAAAGTCACCCGCCTGATGGTGCGCAACGGCGACATCCAAGGCCGCAGCCTGCTGCTTGCGTACCTTCGTTTTAGAAACCTTCGTGGCAACGCTCGGCAGGCCACTTCCCGATCTTCGACGTTTCGTCATGCACCCATCCCTTAACGGTTACACGCTACGAGCCCGATAATGGCGGATCTCCTAACGCGTTCGACCTCCACGCATGGCCACATGGTGAGCACCGACGACACCTCGTCGGCGCATCCCACGACCACGGCACTCGGGCGAAAGCTGCATCTCGGTTGTGGCGCAAAGTACATCCCGGGCTTCTATCACGTCGACATCATCGACGGGCCGCACATCGATCGGTGTGGCCATGTGGATGATCTAACCTTTCTCGGCGACGGGGTCGTCGACCTGCTCTACGCCTGCCACGTCCTGGAGCACTTCGGTCGCTACGAGGTGGAGACGGTGCTGCGGGAGTGGCACCGGGTGTTGCGCGGCGGTGGAGTGTTGCGCTTGTCGGTACCGGATTTCGCGGCCGTGGTGAAGATGTACGGCAGCGAGGGACTCGGTGATGGAATGAGCGGTCTAATCGGGCTGGTCTCCGGTGGCCAGCGAACGCCCTACGATTTTCACAAGATGATCTTCGATGAACCCCTCCTCACCGCCCTGTTGCGACGGGTGGGGTTCGCGGACGTGCGGCACTGGGACTGGCGGCACACGGAGCACACCTACATCGACGACTATTCGCAGGCATACCTGCCACATCTGGACAAGAAGAGGGGGCAGCTCATGAGCCTCAACCTGGAGGCGGTGAAAGGGTAGGTACATGCCCGTGATCGAACCAGCACTCGGCAACGACGCGCATTTATCGGCCGCATGGGACGAGGCGGCCAGTCAGGGCAGAAGGGTGGCGGCCCTCGGCGACCGACCCACGGCACGGGTGCGCGCCCTGGCCGAGCAGCGCGGCGTGGAAGTCGTACCGGCCCTCCACGTCGACGCGACCTCTCTCGGCGAAGCGGTCCACGACACCCTGGCGCGGGTGGCAGCGGGAGATCGGCTCGCGGGTCTGATCTATTCGGGAGCTCACGACCGGTTCGCCATCCTCGCCCTCCTATCACGGGTCGAACCCCTCCTCGCCGACGGCGCCATGGTGCTGATCGACCATGCGGACTTCGCGGCGGTCCATCAAGGCATCTGCGAAGGGGTGATGACCGCCCAGGCCTATCGACTCCACGAGATCGCGGTTGTCCCCGACGATGCCAGCCGGCCGGGTGCGGCGATCGCGGTGCTCAGCCACGACCGCGCGCGGCGTCATGTGCAACCGGCCAGCACGATACCGTCGACGAAGAACAAGCGCCTCGCCAGCGGCTTCGCCACATCGCTCGTCGACGCCAGCCTCCCCGTCGCGCGGTCGACCGTGGCGGCGGCGGTCGCCCGCTGGACGCCACGCGACCGGCAGCGCGCAGAGGAGATCTACCATACGTTGATGGCCGAGTTCCCGGACCAGGAGTCCCCCAAGTCGTACTGGCACGATGCCGTGCACAAGGGGTTCACCGACTTCTTCACCTGGGGTCACGACCAGAGCTTCGGGTTCCAGCTCAATCGCGCCGGCGCCATGGGTACACGCCATCAGGAGATCGCGGCGGAGGCGATCTCCCTCGGTTACCTGCCCGCTGACCTGACCGGGAAACGGGTCCTCGACGTCGGCTGCTGGACCGGTGGCGACGTACTGGTGCTCAGCGGTCTCGGCGCGGACGTGACGGCGCTGGAAGAGCATCCGACGTCGGCAGCCGCCGCCGGGCGACTCTGCAGCATGCTCGGCGTGCCGGCGCGGGTGGACCAGCGCAGCCTCTATCGGGAAGAGTCCGAGTGGCGCGGCCAGTTCGACGTCGTCTATCTCTCCGGAGTCGTCTATCACCTCACAGATCCTCTCCTCGCCCTGCGACTCTGCTTCGCCTACCTGAAGCCGGGCGGGCGGGTCATCGTGGAGACCAAGGCAAGCGCGATGAGCGGTCCGTATTGCGAGTACGCCGGGACCTCGGAGAAGGGGTGGAACTGGTACGCGCCGACCATGGAGACCCTCGGTCGCTGGCTGGTGGACGCCGGATTCCCGCGTGGCGGGATCCAGCTCCACACGCGCCCCGTCGGTCGCCTGCTCGCGTGCGCCGGGAAGGAGGCAGCGCGGCCACTCCCGGAGCGTTCCGGCTTCTCGCGGCCCGGCAGTTGGATGGAAGAGAGCAGCTAAACCGCTGCACTACTAGCGGTTCGGCCCGACGTGGCCCTGCCGACAGTCGGGGCAGACCCAGTTACGGCCGTTGTTCTTCGTCCGCTCCAGGTTCTGCGCCATGCATCCGTGGCACAGGGCGAAGCCGCACTCGCACGCCCAGGTGAATCCGCTGTCTTCCCCGCACGCGATGCAGGGTGGAAAGACCTTGCGCGGCCGGCGACGGCGGGGTGGCAATGAGGAAGAATCGGGCATCAATGGGCCGCTCTCGAGTAGCCGCACGGTATCCGAACGGCATGCATCCGTCATATTCGCCGCATAGCGAAGATTCCACAAACGGGACCTGCCGCGATCGTTCCTCAGAAGCCGAGGGTGTTCATCAACACGAGTGCATCACGCAGATCGAGAAGTCCATCGCCCGTCAGGTCACCGGCAGCCAGCTCCTCCGGCGTCGGTGGACCATACATGCCCTCGATCAACTGGAGCAGGACCAAGAGGTCGGCGGTGTCGACGGTACCGTCCGGCGCCCCCCTCGGGGCAAGGTCGCCCGGGACAATGCAGGGGAAGTCGGGGTCGCACGCGTCGCCGATGCCGTCCGTGTCGCAGTCGGCCTGATCCGCATTGGCAACCAACGGGCAGTTGTCCTCGGTGTCCGGCTGGCCATCGTCGTCGTCGTCGAGATCCTCGGTCAGGCCGGTCGTGGAGTCGTCAGCAGTGTACCCAGTGTTCCAAGTGTCCGGCATGCCGTCGCCATCGGTATCGACCGACGCGGCCGGATCGAGTGGGAACGCGTCGGCCCCATCGAGAACCCCGTCATCATCGTCGTCCGGATCGCAGGCGTCGCCCGTCAAGTCGCCATCGGTATCCAACTGGCTGGGATTCGCGGTAGTCGGACAGTTGTCGTTGCAGTCCGGTGTCCCATCGCCATCACCGTCCGTGTCGGCGATCCCGCAACCGCAGATCCCCGGGACGACCTTGGCCGGATCGCTCGGGCAGAGATCGCCGGCATCGCAAACGCCGTCGCCGTCGCCGTCCGGACCATCGACGGCGCCATCGCAGTCGTTGTCGATTCCGTCGTTACAGGTGACCTCGGGGGTCTCGGTCGGGATACACGCGCCGCAGTCCGCCGCACAGCTGGCGACGGTCTCAGCCCCCTCACACAGGGCATCGCCGCAGCACGCCGACAACCGTGCCTCTTGACGGCAGGCGAGGCCGTTACTGGCATCGATGCAGCG
>JASFUG010000174.1:0-6733 GCA_050050395.1 Nitrospirota bacterium | reverse complement strand
GCTGATGCGGGAGCTGGAGAAGATCGCCGGGCGTACCAAGCCCAGGGAGACCCTGCTGATCTGTGATGCGATGATCGGTCAGGAGGCGGTGACCACGGCCACTGCCTTCCACGATCGCCTGGAGCTTACGGGAGCGATCCTCACCAAGATGGATGGTGACGCGCGCGGTGGGGCCGCCCTGTCGGTGCGCGAGGTGACCGGCGTGCCGATCAAGTTCGTCGGCATGGGGGAAGGGCTGGACCGGCTCGAGCCGTTCCGGCCGGATGCGATCGCGTCGCGCATCCTCGGTATGGGGGACGTCGAGGGGCTGATGAGCGACTTCGCCCGCGTGGTCGACGACGAGGCCAAGGCCGAGGAGGACGCGCGCCGCGCCCTGCAGGGGGAATTCGACTTCGAGATGTTTCTCGACCAGATCCAGACCCTGCAGAAGATGGGCCCGCTCGGCGACCTGGTCTCCAAGCTGCCCTTCTTCCAGGAGGGCGGCCTGCCCGAAGGGCCGATCGACGACACCGAGTTTCGCAAGGCCCAGACCCTCATCCAGTCCATGACACGGGAGGAGCGGCGGCGGCCGAGCCTGGTGGAGAGGAACTCGAGTCGGCGGCGGCGTATCTGTAAAGGCTCAGGGAGCTCCGCGAAAGAGCTCAAGGAGTTGTTGAAGAAGTACCAAATGATGCGTGACTTGATGGGGATGCTCGGCGAGCAGGCGGGCGGCGGCCTGATGTCGCGCATCCCGGGCATGAAGCGGGCCTCGCAACTGGCGCAGCTCCGCAACATGGACCCGGCGGCATTGGCCGCCGCCGGCGAGGGGGAGGGGCTGGGTCCCATGGGGCTACCCCTGGGCCCCGGAGTGCCGGCCGGACTCCCCGGCCAGCCCGGACCACGGCGGTCTCCCAAGGTCGACCGCACCAAGCAGAAGAACAAACGCAAGGCGGCACGCAAGGCGCGCAAGCGCGGCAAGCGATAGGCACCCGTGCGGCAGCCGTGCCGACCGTTCGGTCCTGCGGCGATCCACTCGTCGTCTCCCATGCCCCACGCAGCCATCGACCTGGGCACCAACTCGTGCCGGCTGCTGATCGCGGAGGCCGAGGGTGACGGACTCCGGGTGATTCACGAGCGCGTCGAGGTGGTGGGGCTCGGGCGTGGCGTCGACGAGGAAGGCAGGATGCGTCCCGAGGTGGTGGACTCCGTCGTGGCGCTCCTCTCCGACTTCGCCCACGACTGCGGGCGCCACCGCGTCGAGACGATCGCCGCCGTCGGCACCAGCGCCCTGCGCGATGCCGGCGACCGGGACGCCTTCATCACCTGCGTGCGGCGTGTGGCCGGCATCGACCTGGAGGTCATCAGCGGGACAGAGGAGGCGAGACTCTCCTTTCTGGCCGCCGCCCGCGCCCTTGGCGGTTCCGGCAACACCCGCTTCGTGGCCATCGACTTCGGCGGCGGCAGCACCGAGTTCATCTTCGGGCGCGGTGCCGCATTGGATCACACGGTGAGCCTCGACGTCGGTTCGCGGCGGATGCTGGAGCGGTTCCTCCGCAGCGATCCACCGACCTCGACCGAGTGGCGGGAGATGATGGTCCATCTGCGACGCGTTCTCCAGCAGGTGCCCGTGACCGACGACGGTGCCCCCCTGATCGGGATCGGCGGCACGGTCGTCCACCTGTCACGGCTGATCCACGGCGGCCATGGCCTGCGCTCGTTCGACGCGACGGAGCTCGCGCCGGTGACCGAGCGCGTGCGTACGACACCCATGGCGGGGAGGCGCGCCTTCATCGGCCTCGACCCCCGGCGAGCAGACGTGATCGTCGCCGGCTGCGGCCTGGTGGAGGCCGTGCTCGGTCACTTCCAGCGGCCGATTTGGCCGATCGCGTGGGGGCTGCGGCACGGCCTGTTTCTCGATCGATTCGGCCACTGATTTGGCCCTACGGCCGCCGCCTGAGTCGCTGCCCGAAAACGCCCTTCCGGCCCCTTGACAGCGGGCGAGAGCGTGCTTTTTTGGGGGGTAGAGAGGTCGTCTTCCGGACCTCGTTTCAGGCTTACAAAACGACCCACCGTCAACATCCCGTCAGGTAAGGAGGCAGAGATGATCTGGCAAGACTTGGGCAGCCCGTGGAACCCGTGGCAGGAGCTCAATAGGCTCCAGGAGGACCTGAACAGGGCGTTTTCCGGTGCGCGTGCGGCGAACGTCCATGACTATCCACCGATCAACGTCTGGGCAAACGACGAGAACGCCGTCTGTACGGCGGAAATCCCCGGTGTGGATCCAGCGGATATCGAGGTTTCCGTGGTCCACGACACCGTCACCGTGAAGGGTACTCGGCGACCCGAGGAGCTACAGGAAGGCGAGCGTTATCACCGCAGAGAACGCGGTTTCGGCGACTTTACACGCACCCTTCAGTTGCCGTTTATGGTGGCGCAAGAGGATGTCGAGGCCCGAGTTTCCAAGGGGGTTCTCTACATCCTGCTGCCGCGCGCCGTTGAGGATCGACCGAAGCGGATCGCGGTACAATCGGCCTAGATGAAGGGTCCATTTTGAGAAAGGTGGATGATATGGCTGACGACACCAAAACCTTGCAACAGGCAGATACCCAAACCGGTGAGGTTATGGAGCGCCGGCGTGGCGCCAACAGGGTGTTCAAACCGCGCGCCGATATCTTCGAGACGGCGGAGTCGATCGTCGTCGTGGCCGACATGCCGGGAGTCGACGAGGGCTCGGTGGACATCACCCTGGAAAAGAACATCCTCACCATCGACGGACGCGTCGAGCCCGATCGCCACGAAGGGTACCGGCTCGGCCACAGGGAGTACGAGG
Organism: Nitrospirota bacterium; assembly: GCA_050050395.1. Classification (GTDB taxonomy): domain Bacteria; phylum CG2-30-53-67; class CG2-30-53-67; order CG2-30-70-394; family CG2-30-70-394; genus DASWHD01. The sequence continues at coordinate 3,924 of JASFUG010000174.1, read as the reverse complement.
TGGGGAACTACAGTCGTGCGTTTGCCCTCTCGGATGAGGTCGACCGGGAAGGCATCGAGGCGACCGTGAAGAATGGCGTGCTGCGCCTGACCCTCCCCAAGGCGGGGCCCGCGCGGGCACGCAAGATTCCGGTGCAGGGGGAATAGCCTGCACCGTTGTCGACAGAAAGGAGGTTGACCATGGCTGTTCGTGATCTGATTCCCTGGAGAGACAGGCGACGTGAGGTGCCGGTCCGGCGGGATGAGGCCGACCCGTTCCACAGCCTCCACCGCGAGATGGACCGGTTGTTCGATGACTTCCTGCACGGCTTCGAGCTGGCGCCGTGGATGGGCGACCGGTGGCCGACCATGTCCAGGGGCTACGCACCGCAGGTCGACGTGGCCGAAACCGATACCGAGGTCATCGTCACGGCGGAGCTGCCGGGCATGGAGGAGAAGGATATCGACGTCGCCCTCGCCCACGGCAACCTCGCCCTGAAGGGCGAGAAGCGCGAGGAGAAGGAGTCGAAGGAGCGCGGCTACTACCGCAGCGAGCGTTCCTACGGCAGCTTCGCGCGCACGATCCCGCTGCCGTGCGAGGTGGAGGAAGACAAGGTCTCCGCCACCTTCAAGAAGGGCGTACTGACCATCTCCCTGCCGAAGACCCCGGAGGCGCGGCGCGAGGTGAAGCACATCGACGTCAAGACCGACTAACCGTGTGTTGCGCCGGGTAGGCGCAACCTAATGCGGCCCGGGGATCGGGGCGGCATCAGCCCCGGAGACGGAGGATTACCGTCTCGATCTCCGGCACGTCGAGGTCTGCCACAAGACAGTGACCCCGCCAGGCCAGCGCAAATCGTCCCTCCTCCGGCAGGAGCAGGAGGGTATCGAGGACCATGTCCACAGCGGCGGTGGGCGGTCCGGCAGGAGTGCTGTCCTCCTGTCCGACGCCGCCCGCGACGCCGGGGATCGAGGGGTCGAAGCGCTGGACCTCAACCTGCAACAGCGCCGCCGGGAGGCGGAAAAGGAGGCGTCCATCGGGGTTGAGGTGGATCATCTCCACCTCCTCGTCGCCACGCAGGTAGCCTTCGATCTGTAGCGCCGGATAGGCACAGTTGTAGTAGTCGAAGCGAAAGTCGGCTGGGGGTAGGGGCGAACGCTCCTTGCGCCACGTCTCGTCGTAGGTGCCGAGGTGGCCCAGCCGGGGCTGAGCGGAGCGTGGATAGACCCCCAGCCCCACGGGTGTCGGGTGGTCGTTCCAGGTGCGGACCGGCTGCTCGATCGTCTCGATGTTGGGCAGGGGCGCCCCCTTGGCGTCCTGCTTCTTGTCCAGCACGACGAAGCCCTTGCCCAGGGGATTCTCCACGCAGAACCCGCCGCTCGGGGAGATGCCGCCGAAGGCGCGTTCCGCGCTGAGCTCCATGGTGGTGAACGGTACGGGCTTGCTGGCGCGGGTTTCCTTCTCCCACACCCGGTCGCCGAAGACCCGGATGCCGACACGCCGCTCGCCCACTCGCACGCCCACGTCGAGATAGGGTGCCGGCTGGCCGCCGGGGACGTGGGCGCTCCCCACGACGACCACGTCCGCGCGCGGCTTGAACGGCGCCGTGTCGGCCTCCCAACGCATCGCCCCGCGGTCGCCGAGGGGCTCGTCGCCATACGCGACGGGAAGCTGCTCGGCCGATGGCAGCGCCGGCCCACCCGTGCCGACGTCGAAGGTGCCCTTGACGATGATGGTGAAGGCGGGTCCGCCCTCCGGTCCCATCCCGGGCAGGGCCGCAACCTCGAAGGGCGTGTCGTTGACGATGTTCATGACGGGCGATCGCTCCGCAGGTGTAGCTGGAGGGGTTATTGGTCCGCAGGTGACGCAGATTCTGGTAGAAATTGCTCGGGAGTTCGGCGCTCCTCGTCGCATCGGCGCCGGGAAAGTCTTGCCACTTTCCGCGAAGATTCGCGATCGCAAAGAAGCGCTACAAAAGAATCTGTGAACATCTGTGCTACCTGCGGATAAGAAAAACGGGGCCCGCCCTTTACATCAACACCCCGGGTGTCGGGATCGAGGTTCCCATCACCACCGGGCCGACCGGGACGAAGGGCGGGGCGAACGTAGGGATCGGGCCGGTCCCCAGGACATTCTGAAACAGGGTGGTGGCCTTGAAGATCGGGAACACCATGGCGAACGCCTGGGCGATGGACTCGAACAGCTCCTTGTGATGCAGGGCGTCGGGATCGCCGAGGTTGGCGATCATCGTCGACTTGAGGGTCGACGGCGAGAGCATCGCCTCGCCGGGCGAGGCGAAGGCGATGAGGGGCATGGGGATGTTCGGCATCGGCGGCCCCATCGGGCCGGGAAAGGCGGCGAACGGCGGGTACATGAGCTGCCCGGTCAATCCCGATTGCCACGTCTGCCACGCGGTGCCGAAGGCCTGACCCACCGCCTTCGAGTACTTCATGAGCTGCGGCGTATTCACCGGCGCGCCGCTCGCCATGATCAAGGGAAAGAGCGGGGGTCCGACCACGTTCCCGGGCGCCACGACGCCCACCGGACCGTTGAGGATCATGCCCGCCACCGACGTGAGCTTCATCCACTGATCGATGGCGCTGCAGATCGCCCCGCAGATCCCGTCGATGAAGTCGGCGAACGCCTTGCCCACCTCCTTCTGCGTATCGACGTGGTACTTGTTGGGGCTCTTGGCGAGAAACAGCGAGGCGGGGTCGGGGGCTGTGGCGAGCTCGCTCAGGGCGAAGGCGTCCGAATACTGGTTGCCGGACGGGGTGCTCCATCCGACCGGCAGGCCGATCACCTTGGACTTGAAGAGGAGCTTCGCCGGCTCGGCGAACTGGGCCTTCTGGGGTGCGGGCATGGTCGGATTAGCCGCCGACGATCACGTCCGGGCTGCCCTCGATCATGTTACCCATGCCACCGCAGTGCTTGTCCTGGTCGCCCTTACGGTGGGCCTCCTTGCCGTTGATCTGCACCGTGCCGCTGCCCGTGGTTGCCTCCCACATGTTGCTGCCGCAGCACACGGCATGGATTCCCTTGTCGCCCACCCGCAGGGCGGGGCGGTTGTTGACGAACACGTCCGTTGAGCCCGTGATCGCGGGCCCGGTCGCCGAGGGATGGGGACAGGCGGGGCAGCCGTGGGCGTCGGTGGGCGCCATGGATTTATCACCGAGGCGTGCTTGACCGGGCATGGCTCTCTCCAGATCGAATGGGGTGCTGGGCCTCTACGAGGGGCACCGTGCCCCCCACATCCGTGCGAATTGCAGGAACCGTACCACCCCGGAGGACGTTGTCACGAGGTGTTACGGGCCGCCGGGGAGTGATACCCGGTCGTTTTCCGGAGACCCGCATCCGGGAAACGGAGGCGGCGGCGTGGGAAACGCGACCGACCGGATCACCTCCTGGCAGGCGGTCAGACCACGGCGAGCACGGGGGGCCTTGGGGAAGATTCGAGTGTGATGCACCGCTGGCACATTGGCGGCAGCGCCATCGGGGAATTTGAGCCCCGTATGCGGGGACCCGTGGAAATTCCACCGCGCCGCCTGCCCCCAACATTCCCCGTGTTCCCCGTGGCAGATCTGCTGCCAGGAGCCGATTCTTTTCGTGGGCTCCCATCGGCCGCAGTGTCGCGGTCGCGGAGGGGATCTGTGGTGGCTGCGCGAAGAGGCGAGCCGAGGCCACCGGCTACCGACAAGATCGAGGCGATCTAGGCAATCTGCGGCCGTGGACCTTGGTGTAGTTCTTCGTGGATCTGCGGAGGATCTTTCCTGTTAGTATCGCGGCGGCCGGCGATCGGCGCCGGCGCGCGCGAGGGGAAAGCGATGGCCAAGGAAAAGATCTGGATCACCTGGTTGCCGTCCGGCGAGGGGGCGCCCGAGCCGGGGCCGGTGGTCGCCGGCTTGCAGAAGTACGGCTACGCGACGGCTGGAGCGGAGTGGATCG